>DASQYE010000151.1:0-6244 GCA_035639355.1 Pyrinomonadaceae bacterium | reverse complement strand
GGCTGAAGCCTTTCGAGCTTCGCTCGTATCTTCTGGAAAACATCTCGTTTGAGCTGGACGCGGAGATGCGCGCCGGGTTGAGCCTCTTCTACGAGCTTGCGCGCCGGCACGAGATCATCTCAGAGGTGCGACCTCTAAGGATGATAGACGCGCCGGGACTGTGATAAATCCCTGAAAGGGGGTTTCGGGATGGAACAGCTGCTTTTGCCCACCTCGTACGACCAGCCGGAGATAGATTTCGCCACGCTCGACCTGCTGCCCTACGGCATTATAGTGGTTGACGAGCAGGGCAGAATCCTCTACTACAACGCGCGCGAGGAGCAGATCGCGGGGCGGCGCAGGGAGGATGTCGTTGGCCTTAATTTCTTCAGGGAGGTCGCGCCGTGCACGCGGGTGCAGGAGTTCTACGGCCGCTTTGAAGAGGCCATGCGCTCGGTCGGTCTTGTCGCCCACTTCAACTTTACGTTCCCGTTCCCCGACCGGGCGCGCGAAGTGGAAATCTCGCTCGCCAGCTTTCGCAAAGAGAATACGCAGCTGTGCCTGATCTCGGTCAGCGACGTGACGGAGAAGAATCTCCTGCGCGAGCATATCGCGCGCGCCGAGCGGCTGCGCGAATTGGGCGAAGTGGCCGCAGGCGTGGCCCACAGCTTCAATAATCTGCTGACCGTCATACGCGGCAACGCAGAGCTGATCTCGCTGATGATCCCGGAGGGAGACCCTGCGCGCGAGCGCGCGGCGAAGATTTTGAAGGCCGCCGACGACGGCGAGGAGATAGTCAAGCGCATACGGGCGAGCGCACATCAGCCGCTTCATGCCGTAGAAGAAGACGCCGCTGCGGCGGTTGACTTGAACCAGGCCGTAAAGGATTCCATAGCCTTCACGGAAGACTACGCGAGGGCTGTGCAGGACGAGCGCGGCGCGCGCGTCCACTTCGAGACATCTCTGGCGACCGATCGGTTATCGGTGCGCGTTCCCCCGGCGGAGCTTCGCGAGGTCTTCATCAATCTCCTGCGCAACTCGATCGACGCCATAGACGGCGCGGGGCTCATCAGCGTTCGCAGTCGCAACGATCTAGACCTATGGAACGTCGTGGAAGTGAGCGACAC
The DNA here is from genome assembly GCA_035639355.1 of Pyrinomonadaceae bacterium. GTDB lineage: Bacteria > Acidobacteriota > Blastocatellia > Pyrinomonadales > Pyrinomonadaceae > DASQYE01. Next base: position 5,138 of record DASQYE010000151.1, on the reverse strand, counting down.
GGGCCGGGGCATGGACTCGGAGGTGCAAGCGAAGCTTTTCCGGCCGCTATTTACGACCAAGGGTGAGCGCGGCACGGGGCTCGGGCTCGCCACCTGCTACGCCATCGTGCGGCGGTATGGCGGCGATATAACTGTCAAAAGCGAGCCCGGACGTGGCGCGACCTTTACCGTGAGCCTGCCCAGCGTCGATTAGCGTTTTGCCAATCCCTGGTTTGCGATCTGCCTCCGGGCGAAGAGGATAATCCTGGCGAAAAGGTTTAGAATCAGGCTGGAATCAAAATTGCTATTGAAAGGGCCGGGCCTCTTAAATTCAGATGGGTGAGAATTGAATGAGCGAGACAAACGACATCCAAACGATTCTTGATCGTACACTCTCGGGCGAGCGCCTCTCGGCCGAGGATTGCACGCGGCTGCTCGAATCGGACGACTTCGTCCGCATAGGGCTTGCCGCCGACGAGATTCGCCGCCGCCTGCATCCCGAAGGCATCGTCACCTATATCATAGATCGCAATATCAACTACACTAACGTCTGCAACGTCGTCTGTACCTTCTGCGCCTTCTATCGCAGGCCCGGCGCGCCCGACACTTACGTGCAGACCATAGATGAGATTTGCGAGCGTATAGACGAGACCATAGCGCTCGGCGGGACGGGCGTGCTGATGCAGGGCGGGTTGCATCCGGATTTCGGAATCGAGTGGTACGAAGACCTACTGCGCACGCTGCATGCGAAGTACCCCAGCTTTCAGCTGCACTGCTTCTCGCCGCCCGAGATTCACAACATTCACCTGATCTCGGGGCTCTCGTACGAGACGATCATGGGGCGGCTCAAAGAGGCCGGACTGTACAGCCTGCCAGGCGGGGGCGGCGAGATTCTGGACGACGAGGTCAGACGCCGCGTCTCTACCAAGTGCACGACAGACGAATGGCTCGCTGTGATGCGCGCCGTTCACCGTGTGGGCCTGCGTTCGACGGCGACGATGATGTTCGGCATCGGAGACACCGTAGAGCATCGCGTCAGACACTTACAGCGCGTGCGCGACCTACAGGACGAGACGGGCGGATTTACGGCCTTTATCCCCTGGACGTTCCAGCGCGAGAACACGGCGCTCGGTCGCCGCATCAAGGACGAGCCGACCGGCATAGACTATCTCAAGATGCTCTCGGTCTCGCGCCTCTTCCTGGACAACATCTCGCATTTCCAGTCCTCGTGGCTGACGCAAGGGTTAAGGCTGGGCCAGGTCGCGCTGCGCTTCGGCGCGGATGACATGGGCTCGATCATGATCGAGGAGAACGTGGTCTCGGCGGCGGGCGCGCACAATCGCGCCGACGAAAAGATGCTCCGCTACCTGATACGCGAAGCGGGCTTTCGCCCGCAGCAGCGCGATATTCTCTACCGCCACGTACATCGTGAAGAGGCTGCGAAGGCAGACGCGGGCGAATCAACACCGCTGCGCGAATTGACCGTGCTGATGGCCGACTGAAGAGGGAAGGGCGATAGGGCGCAGCGGGCTGGAAACCCGTTGCGCCCTGTCGCTTTTTATATTCTACGCAGCGACGGAGCGTAGACCGACCGTCGAGCGAATCAGGGCGTTGAATTTTTCCGGGTGCTCTTCCTGCGGCATCATTCGGCAGCGGTCGAAGATTTCGAGCCCCGCGCGCGGGTTCAGCGATAGCAGCTCGGCGGCCTGGTCGAGCGTGTTCGTCTGATCCTGTTTGCCCCAGACGAGCGTGACGGGCTTCGTCAGACGCGCGAAGGCTGAGCGTATGTCCGCGTTCAGGTAGCCGGACAGAAAGGCGGCGATGGCGTGTTGCGCGCCCGGCTGGTGGCTCGCCGAGTAGTACTGTGCGACGAGCCGGTCGGTCGCGCGCCGCCGATCATAAAAGAGCTGCTTGCGCGCGTAATCGCGTATGCTTCTCTCGCTCGCCATCACGTTGTAGAAAGAGGTTCCGAGCACGGGCGATTGCAGCAGACCGTAGAAGGCAGCGCCCGTCATGCCTGGGCGCGCTCGCAAGTTATCCGTGCCCGTCGGAGAGAGCAGCACCAGCGCGTTGACAAGCTCCGGTCGCTCGTCGGCCACGCGGACGGCGAAGGCTGCGCCGAGCGAGCTTGCGACGATGCGCGCCGGATGCGGGGCCAGCTCGCGTATGAAGTCTGCGATCAGCTCCACGTAGAGGTCTGCGGAGTAGGGCGCGTGGGCGGGCTTGTCCGAGAAGCCGAAGCCGAGCAGGTCGAGCGCGTAGACGTGAAAGTCTCGCGCAAGCGCGTCGAAATTCTTTCGCCACATGAAGGTGGACGCGCCCGCGCCGACGCCGTGTATGAATAGCAGCGGAGGGCCCGCATGTTCCGCGCCTGCCTCCTTATAGAAGATGCGGCCATGCTTCCATTGAAAGATTTTCGGCTGGCCGCCGAGCGCGCCCTCCTCCGGCTCGGTTGCGCCTCGACGGATGGCTGCATTGACGGCGGCCAGCGCGGCCATGCTCGCTCCCGCCGCCACGCTCGTTTTCCAGATTTTCCCGACCACGCCCATCCTATAAACCCTCTGCGGCGTTAGCGTCTTCAACCTTTGATGCGCTCGCATTTGCCCCCTTGCCTGACTGTCCCTGACCGAAAAATTTCATACTTGATGACCCGTTCGCACTATAACATGCGCGGGCGTTCAGCGCCCAACGGGGCCCACTCGGAGGCAAAACGGAAGCGGCGCGCGATTGAGATTATCAACAATCGCGCGCCGCCTCCGTTTTGTTTCAGCGCCTCAAAAAGGCTTCCGGCCCCCTGGACTCATCCTTCTGGACATTGATTAGCGCAGACTATGAAGCGCCCGATCTCGTTCTGTTCGTTGTCGCGCGCGGCGAGGCCGACCGCGCCGATACTGAAATTGCGGGCCGGGTCGGTCAGGATGCCTAAGGGGAGAATGTCGCCCGTCTGGCTGTCAGTGATCGAGACCTTGAGGCTGTTGTCTGTCATCTTCATAGAGACGTTGAAGAACTGGTTGGCCTTGAGCGTCTGTGTGAAGGCGTCGAGCGGGATCGGCGCTCCCATTCTCTGCGGCACGCCGCCGCGCACGATATAGCCGCGCAGCACGTAGGGCTCGTCCGAATTCTGGCCGGTCAACTGGATAAGGTAATAATTGTTTGCGTCCTGTGCGCGCACGACGAAGGAGGCCGCGACCCCATTATTCATCTTGACATCGCTCACCAGCTGAAAGTCCTTGAAGTTACTGCTTAATACTTCGCGCGGCAGGGCAATGCCCCGCCCGCTGACCACGAGCTTGCGCGCCTCCGTGCGCCAGGTGCTCGGCGCATTCCATGCTTCCAGGTTAATCCAGGTCGCCGCGAATGTTCCTTTACTCTCGATATTGGTCAGCTCGACGGGCAGCGTCACAGGGCCGGGCAGCGAGATCGAAGCGAGGAGTGGATTAAAGCTCGGGTCTCCGGCCCTAATGTCGAGCCCGTACGTGCCCTGGCGAAGATTGGCCAGCACGGCGCGCCCGTTTTGAATCGGCGTGACGCGCGAATCGCCGGGCGCTCTGTTATAACGGGTCTGGCCGGTCGCAGGATCAATACCGGCGGCGATGACGGGCGCATACCTGATCTCGCCCGTTTGAACATTGGCGTTGATCGTCACGGTGTAAAGCTTGGGCTGCATATTCATGGAGACGGTCGCAGGCTCGCCCGCTTTGACTACCACATCGCGCTCCGTGTCTTCGTAGCCGTCCAGCGAGGCCGCGACGCGATAACGGCCCGGCGGCAATTTATTAAAGACTATCTGATCGACGCCCTGCGGGACGGTGGCGTCGTCGCCTGTACCGCCGCGCACGGACTCGACTATGACGGCTGCGCCGGGTTCGGCTGAGACGACTACAGAGCCCGTGTTAGGGGCTTTGATGACCGTTCTGGTGACGGTCACGGTGCGAGTATTGGTGACATAGCGTGTCTGGGGCCGCCTTGAGCCGCCGCCACCGCCGCCGGACGAGCCGCTCAAATTAGTGCGAGCCGCGCCGCCCACTATGTCCTGCGCGTAAGCGCTATTGCTTGTCAGCCCAACGGCCGTAGCGATGACGGCGAGCAGAAGGGTCGTAATGAATCCGCGCGGGGATAAGAATCTCATGGCTTCGGAACCTCCCATGAAGGGCAAGAAAAAACAGGGATCGACTCTGAAAAGATGCGGGGCGCGAGATTGGTGCCCGCCTTCCGCTTCAAAAGGAAAGCTTAGCACATCTCGCGCCCCGATGAGAATTGACGCTAAAAATTGAATTTCAGCGCGAATTGAATACGGCGTCCGGGCGTCACGGTGTCGGTCGCGCGACCGAAGCCGGGCGCTTCCAGGAAGCGTACTGGGATGCCGTAGTTGACGCGGTTGATGAAGTTGAAGATGTCCATACGGAACATTATGTTTCGGTTTTCGCTGAAGGCGAACTTCTTGATGACCGCCAGGTTGAGGTCGAGCAGGTTTCCGGCGCGGAACGTATTGCGACCGACGCTGCCGTTGCTTCCGATGGGCGCGAGCAGCGAAAACGTGTTCGCCCCCGTGAATTGCAGGGGCCGGGCTCGATCGCCCGTCTGTACCAGCCCGGTCGTCGAATTCAGCCTGTCCGTCAGGTTGCCGTCCAGGTTGATGTCATAAAGGCTGTTGACGGTGAAGGGCTGGCCGGTCTGGAACTGGCCCGTGCTCGCCAGCTGGAAGCCGCCGAAGAATGCGCGGTAGGCGGCGCTGCGATTACTGAAGGTCGGAAAGTCGTAGATGAAGTTGTAGGAGAAGCGATGGCGCGCATCGAAGCTGGATGGCCCACGCTCGCCTTCAAACGTGCGGCTGTTCTGCGGCAAGGCAGGCGCTCCCGCCAGATCGAACACGTCCGATACGTCATCCTCCGATTTCGAGAAGGTGTAGGCCACCTGGTACTGCAAGGCTCTGCGGAAACGCCCGCGCAGCTGAAGTTGCAGGGCATCGTAACGCGACTCGCCCGTCGTCTCGAAGATATTGACAGGGCCGATCGTGTTGACGGGCCTTCCGGAGGTGAGCGTCGCCTGCGAGGTGAGCGAGCCCGGATCGAGCGTGATGCCGGTGAATGTGCCTCCGCCGAACGAGCTGCCGAAGGGGTCAAACCCGACGGGCACAACCAGATAGTTCGGCCCCAGGT
>DASQYE010000150.1:0-3015 GCA_035639355.1 Pyrinomonadaceae bacterium | reverse complement strand
AGCACTCCGAGCGCAAGCAAGAGAACTGGCAACGGGGCTCCGGCAGTTGACTGGTTAACGGAAGCGAAGATCAATTTCTGGAAAAACCTGCTCTCGCTGCTCTAAGCGGGATGCTCAGAGAGTTCCAATCGCCCGATGCTGCCGCGAAAAATGGCGGTGGCAATATAGTAGTGTGCGAGAAAATCGCCGGAAAATTACAGCGGATGCCCGGCGAGGGGGCTACTCACAGCCGCGCAGCTTAACCTCTATGCGGCGCGAAAAGCAATCTATTTCGCCCGATATTTAGATCATCCGGCGAAGATTAGCAAGCGACGGGACGCCCTAGATCGACCCGTTCCCCGCGCGGGCAGGTGTGGTCGCCCGGAAGTGTTACGGGTTTTCGCCGGGCGGAGGCTCTTCCGTCTCGTCCACGTCCTCTATGATCTTGACCTCGGTCCCGAACTTCTGATAGCCGCGAAAGCGTATCTCGTTACGGCTCTGAATTGACAGCTCGCCAAAGCGGGCGGTCATGAAGACTTCGGCGCGCGACGGCAGGAGATACTGCCGCTCGGCTATCGTCACCCAATCGTAATCGATGTTGCGGCTCGCTTCCGTGATGGGAAAGCCTGCGGGAATCTCCGTCGAGATGCTCTCCAGTCGTAGGACTCGGTTCGTTTCGCGGTCGATCCAGATTCTTCCGCGATCCCCTACGAGTGTCTGTTGCTTCGGCTGCCCGGCGCGCTCACCGACGGTTAGAATCGCGCGCGAGTTCGACTTCTTGATCTCGTACTCGTAGACGATGGTGCGACGACCGCGCAGGGTATCTGTATCGACCGGCCGGAAATCCGTCTTGCTATCATCGAGGAAAAGCATCGCGAGGCGCGAAACATATTCGCCCGTAGAGCTTGCCCCGCCGAGCTGTTCGTAGCTCTGGCCCTCTTTCACCTCGACGTTTGGCGGCAGACCGTTGACGGCGATCAGCTTGTATTCTTCGCCCTGTTGGGCGCGGAAGCTGACGGCGATGGTCAGGCGGTCTGCGACCGACCAATTGTTAAGACCGGGGCGCGAGTATGCTCTGGTGATTAGCTGACGGACGATGAAATCGGGCATCGCCTCGGAGGCGGCGAGCGTGGCAACGCGCGTGCGCGCCAGGAGGTCGCGCGCTTCCGCTTCGGGCGGCAGGGCGGACGTTACTGGATTGAGCCTGCGCCGCGCGGCCTCTTCCAGCGTCCGGCGTAGAAGCGCGTCGTTTCCGCTCTTGGATGCGACGACCGCGCGCAACCCCTGAGTCAGCTCAAAGCCTATCCCGCGCTTTCTTATCTCTTCGATGAGTTCTTCCTTCTTCTCCGGGTGGGCCGGCAGTTGTTGGACCATGCGGACAAGCTCCTGGCTTGTGAGCGGCGTCTGCGTGGACTGCGCCGGGGCAGGGAAAAGGCAGGCGTGGAAGACAAAGGCCGCCATCAGCGAATTGATAAAACGGCGTCGAAAGTTTCGATACATCTTATTCATAACCCGACGAAGATAATGGGCATCACTTGCAAGATGCCCCGAGCACGGCGGCCGGTTGTCCGCACGCGGCGATTAATGAGCCAGTCGCCCCGGAAGGCGCAGAGGCGCGAGAGCGCCACCGAAGCCGAAAAAATCAGGCGCAGAAATGTTCTATGGCTCGCGCCAGGATAGAGACGCACTGCTGAAGCTCCGCCAAGGGAACAAACTCGCCCGTGCGATGCGCGACGCGAATATCGCCAGGGCCGAGCACGACGGTCTCCGCTCCGAGCCTCTGCATGTCCGGCGCTTCCGTCCCGAAGCTGATCGTCCCGGCCGCTTTGCCCGTCGCTTCCTCAAGCAGCCGGACAAGCGTCGAGCCGGCGGGCGTCTCCATGCCTTCGTCTATGCGCGAGACCACGATCTCGCAATCGAAATCCGGCTCGCGCGAGCGTTCATCTTCGATGCTTGCGCGAAGGAGGTCTAAGACGTGCGACGCCGTCTGTCCCGGCACGGGCCGCCATTCGAGCGTGAAGCTGCACTCTCCGGCGATAATATTCTTGGCCGTCCCGCCTCGGACTACGCCGACGTTGAGGGTCGTATGAGGCGGATCGAATTCATCGTGTCGGTCTCCTTTGAGAGCCTCCGCCATATTTTCGAGCCGCGTGATTAGTCGTGCGGCGCGAAAGACGGCCGACGCGCCGAGCGCCGGGTAGGCGCTATGGCCTTCGCGCCCGCGCACGACGACCTCCGCCAGGCAGTACCCCTTACCGGCTCGAATGGGCTGCAAGGATGTTGGCTCGCCGACGATACTGTAGCGCGCCGTCATCGCGCGCTCCTCGGCCAGGCGCTTCGCGCCGAGACAGCCCACCTCTTCATCGGCGGTCAGGACGAGCGCGACCGGGCGGCGCAAATTCTTCACTTCGTATCCTTCGATGGCGGTGATGGCGGCGGCTATAAAGCCCTTGGTATCGCACGCGCCGCGTCCGTAAAGCTGGCCGTCGCGCGCCGTGAGCGCGAGGGCCTCAGTCCAGTTCGCATCGAAGGGCACTGTGTCCGTGTGTCCGACGAGCGCAAGCTCTACTTCTATGACGGACGAGGCCGAGCGGGCTGTGTGCGCGATCATGTTTATCTTCTCGACTCCGCGAGCGTCTTTGTACGGGTAAAGGTTAACGCGCAAGCCAGCCGCCTCGGCGCGAGCCGCCGCGTAAGAGATCATCCTAGCGTTCGAGCGCGACGAGACGGAATCAATGGCGACCAGTTGGGCCAATGTCTCTTCGACCTTCATATCTTTAGCTCCACAAACGGCGCTGAAGCGCGGCGAACCTTTGCACGATCTCAAGATGGTCTCGATGCCGCCCCTCTTCCAGAACGGGACGGCCCCCCACGAAGACTTCACGCACGCTGCCGGGCGCAAGCGAGAAGACGATGCAGGGAAGCAGATCGTCGGCCGATGCGCCGGCGATAGCCGGGTCGTCCAGGTCAACCGTAAAGAAATCGGCGGGACGGCCCTCTTCGAGCTTTCCGCCGCGCGCCCCGATGCTCTCTGCG
>DASQYE010000149.1:0-6061 GCA_035639355.1 Pyrinomonadaceae bacterium | reverse complement strand
CCTTTACTTTGCCGTCTTTAGAAAACATGTTTTTGTTCTCCTTGAACACTTGTTTGGGGGGAGACCCGTGCGGCGATCACAGCCTCTTCCGCAATGTTATAAGAAAACGATCAATAAAAGCAGACTCCCACTGCTCCCCTTCGGCTCGCGGCTTGCTGGATAAGGCACGATACCGTAAACGCGCGCCCGTTGGCAAGGCACGCTTCGTCCCCGCGACGGAAGACGAAAGGCCCTGCATTGTTGCTGCTCGCCTCATCATTTACGGAGCAGCCCGCGTGCTTCAGAGCGGGAATCGACGACCGCTGTTTTGAAAACGGTTTTGAAGCGCCTTTTGATGAATTTTAAAAGAAAATTTGAGAACTCGTCTGCAACATTGTCCGCGCCGCCCACCGTATTACCCGAACAGCCAGGGCAGGGAAGAGCGCCAGATCAGGTGACTCTAAAGTCAGGGAACTCTTACGCGACCGCCAGTGTCGCTTTCCAGAGAAAGATGTCGCCGTCTGCCGAAGCGGCGTCTGCCTGGTTGATGATGGCCGCCTCGGCATGAGCCGGCGTCGTTCGTGCAACTCTTGAGTAAATACTATGAAGGAGATTTCCATGCCCATGAAACGATTATTGGCGGTGTGGCCGTGTGTGCTGTTGTTGCTGTGCGCGGGAGCGGGTCTCGATGCGAGGGTTTCGGGCCAGACCGCGCCGGATGCCTTGCTGGGGACGTGGACGGGCCACGCGCGCTACGGTGACGAGAGCAAGGTGTTCGCCGTGCGGTTCGAGATGGACAAGACGAACAAGCTTGTAATGTTCTTCAGCATTCCGGAAATGAAGTTTCGCAACCTCGGCCCAGCGCCTCTGGCGCAGCAGGGTGACGAATACAAGAACAAATATTTCGGCTTTAGGCTCTCGCCCGACCGGCAGAGCCTCGCTGGCTCTATGTCCTTCGACGGCCATGATCTCCTCCTTGAGCTAAAGCGCGGCGACCTGCCCCCCGACCCCGCGCCGCAGCCCGTACAAGGGCGCGTCGCCGAGCCCGTCTGGACTTTTAAAAGCGGGGGCCCGATCTGGTCATCGCCCGCCGTGGCCGGGGACACTGTCTATTTCGGCAGCAATGACGGGAACATCTACGCCCTGGATGTAAAGTCCGGCAAGTCAGCCTGGCAGTACAAGACGGGCGGGCGCGTCATGGGACGCCCGACGCTCGACGGGCAATACCTATATGCGCTCTCCGACGACGGGAAGCTGTATAAGCTGAATCGGAAGACGGCCAAGCCCGTCTGGCAATTCGATACTCATGGCGGCGCGGTCGCGCGCGACCTCCCTGGCCCCAAGTCGGAAGCCTACGACTATCAGATGTCTTCGGCTACGGTCGCTCCGGGTACTGTCTACATCGGCAGCGCAGACAAAAGACTCTATGCCGTCGATGCAGAGACCGGGCGCGAGAGATGGCATTTCGACACACAGGGCATCGTCCGCTCGACTCCAGCGGTGGCCGACGGGCTGGTATTCATAGGGAGCTACGATCACCACGTTTACGCCGTCGATGCCAAAAGCGGGGCGCTGCGATGGAAGTTCGATACGCTCCAAGCGGTTGTGTCATCGCCGCTCGTCGTGGACGGCACGGTTTACATAGGCAGCCGAGGCTCAGACCTCTACGCCTTTGACGCCGCCACAGGCAAGGTCAAGTGGAAGTTCTTCTACTGGTCATCGTGGGTCGAATCGTCAGCGCGCCTGCACAAAGGCGTCCTTTACGTGGGCTCTTCCGACTATCAGCAGTTGTTGGCGATAGACGCCGCCAGCGGCAAGCGCATATGGAACACAGGCACGGACGGCTCGGCCTGGTCCAGCCCGGCCGTGACGGACGATCACGTATATATAGGCGTCGTCGGCGTCGTCCCTTACTTCATAGAGCACCGAGGCGGATTCCTTGCGGTTGAACGCGCCACGGGCAAGGTCGCATGGCGCTTTCCCATGAGCGTGATTCCGGGCTCTGTGGATTACGGTGTCGCTTCGTCGCCCGCCGTCGATCAGGGGCTAGTCTTATTCGGCGCTCTGGACGGCACGTTCTATGCGTTTCGGACTGACGGGTGATTTGTCCTGCGTGCGAGCGCCACGTTCCGTCAGGTTAAGCCGAAGCGCCATAGTGCTCCGTAGCGGCCCGAGTTGAAAATCAAGGGCAGGTCTTTGACTCGTCCTTTGATTTTCAACCCGAGCCGCTCCTGTTTATATGGGCTGCCTTGATTCTTACGCGAGCGCCAGCGTACCATCAGAGCGCTTTGATGATTCCGCAAAAATCGAACGCCCTCTTGTCTACATTTTTCGCATGACTCGATGCTCGAAGATATTTAACCGCGCCCTGGCTTTCTCTACGCTGCTCGCCTTCTCTCTGCTCTTCAATAATTGTCGTATGATGGAAAAATCCGAAGCTCCGGCTGATAAAAATTCGGCGAACAACACGGCGAGCGATCCGCTCTCCGTACACCGGCGCGCCATCGCCATAGACATGCACGCCGACACGACGCAGCGTCTGGTTGACGAACGTCTTGACATCAGCGGCCGCCTCGAAGACGGGCATCTGGATGTTGCGCGCATGAGGGAAGGCGGGCTCGACGCGCAGTTCTTTTCGATCTGGGTCGAGCCGCAGCTTTACGGCGGCGGAGGCGCGAGCGCAATCAAGCGCGCCGACGACCAGATCATGGCCGTGCGCGCGCTCGCCCAGAAACATCCCGATACCTGGGAGCTTGCGACGACCGCCGCCGACATACGTCGCATCAGCGGCGAGGGAAAGCTGGCGGCGCTGATGGGTCTCGAAGGCGGCTACGCGATTGACGAGCGGTTGGAGATGGTCGAACGCTATTACAAGATGGGCGTGCGCTACATGTCGGCGGCCTGGAGCGTTTCGACCTCTTGGGCCGGCTCCAGCGGCGACGAGGTGGGACGCACGCGCGGCCTCAACGATTTCGGCCGTCAGGTCATAGCCGAGATGAACCGTCTAGGCATCATGATCGATGTCTCGCACGTCTCGGACAAGACCTTCTGGGACATAGTGGGCGCTTCGACCAAGCCGGTCATCGCCACGCATTCCGGCTGCCGCGCCATCGCGGATGTCCCGCGCAACCTGGACGACGAGATGCTGCGCGCGCTTGCCAGGACGGGCGGCGTCTGCTGCGTCGTCTTCTATCCGGAATTCCTTGAGCCCGGATGGAGCGAAAAGAAGAAGCGCGTCGATGCCGAGATCGCGCCACTGGTGCAGCGCGCCTCGGCGGAAGAGACGCGCTCCCCGGCCTGGAAAAAGATCGCTCGCGACCGCGTGCGCATCAGAGAATACGCTCGACGCCTGCCCGCCGTCGGCGTCTCTCGCATCGTCGATCACATAGATCATATAGTTAAGCTCGCGGGCGTCGATGCGGTCGGCATCGGCTCCGACTTCGACGGCATACAGGCCGTGCCGCGAGACCTACAGACGGTCGCGGAGTTGCCGAATCTGACGCGGGAACTCCTGCGGCGCGGCTACTCGGAAGAAGATATAGACAAAATCCTCGGCGGCAATATCCTGCGCGTCATGGAAGAAGTAGAGAAAGGCACAGGACGTTGATGAAGGACAGGGTCGAGGCCGGTAGCGACGAGGGGAGCGCCGCCAGGATGCAACGCAGCGCCGCAAGAAGCGCTCGCGCAAATAACGGCGCGCGGGCGAACAACGACGACGCCGCCACCTACGCCGCCGCGAGCGTCGAGAGCGTTGAGAGCGCTTCGCAGCCCGTCGGCCTGTCGTCTCACGACGCCGCCACGGAGTTGCCCGCAGACCGCCCCGCCAGGCCGCGCATAGGCATCCACGCGCCCATCGCCGGCGGTTTGCACAAAGCCCTCTTGAAATCCGGGGAACTCGGCTGCGACGCTGTGCAAATCTTTTCGCGCAACCCGCGCGGGTGGCGGGCCAGGCCGCTCACCGGCGAAGAGATCGAGCGCTTTGGCGCTGCTCGCGCCGCGACCGGCATCACGCCCGTCGTCATACACTGCAACTACCTTGTCAACCTGGCCGCCGCCAATCCCGACATACTTGAAAAATCACGCGCCTCTTTCCGCGAAGAGGTCTTGCGCGGCGTCGCGCTCGGCGCTGATTACCTGGTCGTTCATCCGGGCAGCGCCAGGGGCTCTTGCGAGGCAGACGCGATACGCGTCTGCGCCGAGAGTATAAAGACGGCCTGCGACGGCGTTGACCTGGGCGCGTTTCGCATCCTGCTCGAAAACACGGCCGGGCAGGGCGAATGTATAGGCCATCGCTTCGAACACCTGGGCCAGATCATGGCGGATTGTCAGGCGCTTGACCTGGGCGTCTGCTTCGACACAGCCCACGCCTTTACGGCCGGATACGACCTGCGCGAACGGGAAGGCTTGAATGCGACGATCGAATCGCTTGAGAGGAACGTCGGCTCGGAGAATGTGCGCGCCGTTCACTTCAACGACTCAAAGGCAGATTATAACTCGCGCGTGGATCGCCACTGGCACATAGGGCAGGGCCACATCGGAACTGAGGCGCTGCGGCGCATCGCGCGTCATCCCGTTTTGGCCCACGCTGCCTTCCTGCTTGAAACGCCACAGGACGAGACGGGCGACGATGCGCGCAATCTCTCTGCGCTGCGTCGATTTATAGAAGATCGGTGACAGCAACCGAAAGCTAGAGACCGACGGCAAGCGCCGCTTTAAAAATAGTTCTGGCGGCTTCAAGGCGAAGCCGTTATTATTCTCTCGCTCTAAAACGGGCGTATTGGCCCGGAAAACTCTTAACCCCTCGCTCACTTTTTCCAAAGGAGACCTCTATCATGCCATTAAGAGTGTTACGCAAAGGAATGAAAGGTAAGGATGTCGAGCGGTGGCAGATTTTTCTCATCGGTCGAGGGTTCAAAGACAAGCTTATAGCGGACGGCGATTTCGGCCAGAACACGCACAATGCCACGGTCGAATTCCAAAAGCAGATCGGCGTGCTCGCCGATGGCGTCGTCGGCAACAAGACGTTCGCCAAGGCCATGGAGCTAGGCTTCGAGCTGGTCGAAGATAAAGAGAATACTTCCAACACGGGGCCGAACTTCCCGCCGCCGCCGGGCTTTCCTCCGCTCGTCAGCAACGCGGCTAGAGAAAGAGTCTTCGGCAAAATCGAATTCAGGTCAAAACCCATCCCAGGCAATGCAGAGAATATAGTCATCACCAACGGCTGGGACAGGGAGAACATCGAAAAAATAGTCGTCCCGCAACTGGCGGGCGTTGCCGGCGCTCCGCACGACGGCGCTATCTTCTTTCACAGGCTGGCGAGAAAACAGCTTCTGGATATGTGGGCCGGGTGGGAGCGGGCCGGGCTGCGTAATCGTATCCTGACGTGGGGCGGCTCTTACGTGCCGCGCTTCGTGCGCGGTTCCAGATCGACTCTCAGCAACCATTGCTTCGGCTCCGCTTTTGACATTAACGTGCAGGAGAATTTCCTGGGCTCTATGCCCGCCCTGGTCGGCCGCAGGGGGAGCGTGCGCGAGCTGGTGAAGATCGCCAACGATAACGGCTTTTACTGGGGCGGCCATTTCCCCCGGCGCAAGGATGGAATGCACTTTGAAGTGGCCCAGGTGCGGTCGTAGTAAAGATGGAAACGGACTCAACGTCTTGCCGCTACAGCCGGTCTGCTTCGTGGCCGCCGCCGGGGGCCGAGCACCCGTTTCGTGCTTGGCCCCCGGCGCGGTCTCGCAAACTCTTTTAAAGACCCGGCGGGCACGCGGCAAACGCTACCGAGCATTGCGTAGAGCGGGCGTCGCTCTCCGACCAGAGTGAAGACGGGTCTTGGCAAGAGGCTATGATCTGCATTAATATAAAGACCTGACATGAAAGAGGCCGACGACGGAAAAACCATTGATGAGACGTTTCAACCACCCTATTAAGCTCCTCCTTATGTTGCCGCTCGGCGACCGTTCCTAGCTGACGGTGGGCGTGAGCGGCGATACTCTCTGCGCCTTTATTAAGCATAGAAATTGATCGCGGCTGTCAGGAAGCTTGAGAAAGCTTCGTGCGTGCTGTTAGTGTTTACCATCCA
>DASQYE010000148.1:0-8958 GCA_035639355.1 Pyrinomonadaceae bacterium | reverse complement strand
TAGACCTCTACGCGATAAGCGCCTCTCTCCCTGACGTTGAACTCCTTGCTCGCCGTATCCCTCTCTTCGCCTACGCGCTCGCCATCTTTTATCAGCACGATACGGGACTTCACGGGTACGTTGACGAGAAGGCGGACTCCGTCTTCGAGCCCTATCTCGTCCCCGACTATCCTTTTCTCCGCCCTGTTTTCGGCCGTATATGTAAAACCCGTGGCGTCGCAGAATAGATCGAAAGAGATATAACTATGCCCGCTGCGTAAAGCTGCGAGCAGAGAGTCGGCGCTCAGGGGCTTCTCCTTTTCCACTAGGACGTGATTGCGTAGGATGCGAAAGCTCCTCTCGTAAGGGTCTAGCTTGATCTGGAAGATTTTTTTGCCAGTCGCGTCGCCCAGGCTGAGGCCAATGTTGGAGTGCGCGTCGTTTCCGGCGATGCCCGTGAGCCGTAAGTTCTTCGTCCTGATCTGCTCGTCCCACTTCAATAGAGCTTCGGCCGGCCTCTCGTAGAAAGTGGTAAACATCAACTCCGGGTAGCTCCAATACGACCACAAGCCGTCGAAGAAAAGCAGAAGGTAGTTTATCTTGCGCGCGTTCGTGTAAAGGTTATAGACCTCCATCCCCGAGTAGTCCTTCGCCTCCCAGGTGTGAAACTCCTGCGGGTAGGCGACAAAAGCAAGGCTGCCCCTGCCGTTCGCTTGATCTATAACTTCCTGTGTGGGCTGCGCGCTTGCCGCTGCCGGAGCGCCGTCGCTCGTCGTCGCGCTCTCTGTGTTTCCGGGCATCAACAGCAGACGATCTCCGCTGGCCGTGCTCAATTCGCTGCCGCCGACGAAGAGGACTCCGCCGTGCATGCCCTTCAAAGTCATCTCGGCTGTATCGAACTCCCCGGCCGGATGCTCCGTCATGACGACGAAGTGCAGGCCGTTCATCTGGGCGGCGCGTATGATCTCCTCAAAGCTGCCGGTGCTGTGTCCGCCAAGCGCGGAATGAACGTGCATTACACCGCGATAGTCGGCGTAAGGGTTCTCGCCCTGGGGGAGCACGCGCCCTGCGTTCAACTCCTGTATCGCGGCGTTGAGACGGCCCAGACGATAACGCCTGTAGACGAAGGGAAGCTGAGAGATCAATATCAATCCCAGCAGCAGGAGGACTATTTTCTTCCAACGCTTCATCGCTTCACGTTATAGCTTCAAGTGAACGGCGCGCCGCTCCACCCCTCACGCGCGCGCTTTCTCTCTGCCAGGGTGGTCTTTAATCTTCAGGAAGCGGGCTTTGACCTTCGTCCATGAAGTCAACCGACGCGACATGCTCGCTGATATTGCGCCCGAAGTCTGCGACCAGTACGTGTTCTGGATGAACCGTATAAGCGTCGAGCGCGGCGCGGTCTGAAAAGACGGCGACGAGCCCCGTATGATAGGAGCGCGGCAGATGAAGCACATCGAAGCCGACATTGAAACTCTCTATGCCGCCGATGACGGAGGGGAGACGGCGCAGGCGGGCGACATGTTCATCACGAATCGCCTGCTCGACATCGGCCTTGTATTTCCAGATGACGATATGAGTGAGCACTTTTATGTGGATTGACCTTTCTTGACGAGCTGTGCGGCCCGCTCCTGCAAAAGCTGCCAGGCGCGGCGGACGTGCGCTTCGGTCGTGCGTATGTTGCCGATGGCGAGCCGCAGCGACAGCGCGCCATGGAGTCGCGTGTGTGAAATAAAGGCTTCGCCGGTCGCATTGAACTCGTGCATGAGCGCCTCGTTAAACTCATCGAGGCGCGCGGCCCGCGCCGGTTCCTCCTCCTCGCCCTCGATACCCGCCGGGCGAGCGCGAAAGCAGACAGTGCTGAAGGGAACGGGCGCGAGGATTTCCCAGCCGGGCGCGTCCTCGACCCACCCGGCGAAGGCGCGCGCGAGGCGACAGTGTTCGCGTATGCGAGAGGCGAGTCCTTCGTGGCCGAAGTAGCGAATAATCATCCAGAGCTTGAGCGCGCGAAAGCGACGGCCAAGCTGAATGCCGTAGTCCATGCCGTTGCGCACCGTTTCGTCCTCAGTCGTGCGCAGGTATTCCGGCACGAGCGAGAAGGCGCGGCGCAGTACGTCCATCCGGCGCGAGTAGAGCACGGAAAGATCGAACGGCGTGAAAAGCCACTTGTGCGGGTTGGTGACCAGTGAATCGGCGCGCTCCGCTCCCTCCAGGACAGAGCGCATCTCGGGCACAATCGCCGCCGAGCCCGCGTAAGCCGCGTCAACGTGGAGCCAGAGCCCGTGCTGCTCGCAGACGCCAGCGATTGCCGGAACCGGGTCGATGCTCGTCGTAGAGGTCGAGCCGACGGTGGCGACGACGCAGAAGGGAAGAACGCCGTTCTGCTTATCTTCTTCCACGGCTCGCGCGAGCGCCGTCGCGTCCATGCGAAACTCGTCGTCGCTCGGAATCTTGCGCAGCGAGCGTTGGCCCAGGCCGAGCGCTATGACCGCTTTGTCTATGGACGAATGCGCCTGCTCCGAGGCGTAGACTCTCAGCAGCGGAACGTCGCTTCGTCCGCTCATGCCTTCTTCGCGGATATTGAGGCCCAGGCTCTCGCGCGCGGCGGCAATCGCGTGGAAGCTTGCGACCGAAGCCGTGTCGTAAATAATCCCGTCGAGCCCGGCGTCCAGCCCCATCATCTGTCTCAGCCAGGAGAGCGCGACCTCCTCCAATTCGATGGCGGCCGGAGAGGTGCGCCAGAGCATCGCTTTCACGTCGAAGGCGGCGGTGAAAAGCTCTCCGAAGATGCCGGGCGCAGCAGCCGAGGTGGCAAAGTAGGCGAAGAAAGAGGGATGATTCCAGTGCGTCAGTGCGGGCACGACGAGGCCGTCCAAATCCTCCAGGATTGTCTCCATAGGCTCGCCCGTGGCGGGCGGGGCGGCGGGCATCCGTCGGCGCATCTCTCCGGGCTCGACTCGCGCGAGCACCCGTCGCTCGTCAATACTTTCCAGGTAGCGAGCGATCCAGTCGATAATCTCGCGCCCGTAGCGACGGAAATCCTCCCCGCCCATGTCGCCCGAGGGGGGCGCAAACCCGCGCGCTTGATCTTCCGCTTCTTTCATGGCCGGAGCGATTTCAACACAGTGGGCGCGGCGGAAGCAAATCGTGACAGGGAGAGTGGCAGGGAGATTCGCCTTAGGCTATTGAAAAGCTTCTCAAGCTCTCCCGCATGTGCGCCGTGTAAGGATGTTGGCGATCGCTTTTTACAAGTCGGCGGGGCCGCCGTTGAAAGATAAATGCTCGACACGCGCTGTCGTTTGAGTATAATGCGGGCGCGGTCTTCCCCTTAACGACGGTCGGTGGTGGTCGAGAGCGAGGACGCGCGTTTTGCGAAGCGCGCGTAAATCGCGTATTATTCGGCCACTTTACTTTGCAGTGAATATCACGCTTCACCCTTTGGCCTTAGCTTTAAGAAACTTTAGATCGCGCGGGCGGTCGCTTCCCTCGGGCGGAGCAGCAGCGGTTCGCGTGGGCCAGTAACCTGAAAGGAGCACGGCGAGCTTTTACCCAAAAGCCGTTCGATCACCGAAAGCCATGAGAAAATTTGTATCCCTGACGCTCGTCACGTTGATGGGCCTTGCCGGTTGTGTCCAGCAGGGCACAGGCGGCGACAAGATAAAAATCGGCGTCTTTATGTCGCTCACCGGCAGCACGGCCAACTTCGGCATCTCTTCGGTCAACGGCATTAAGATGGCCGCCGACGAGGCCAACGCCCTGGGCGGCGTGCTCGGCAAACAGATCGAACTGCTCGTGCAGGACGACCGCTCCGACGCGCAGGAGGCGGCGACCATCGTCACGCGCTTCGTCACGCAGGACGGAGTTCACGCTGTCTTGGGCGAGGTCGCCTCGTCGCGCTCTATAGCCGCCGCGCCGATTGCGCAGAACGCCAAGATACCGATGCTGTCGCCCTCTTCGACCAACCCGGAAGTGACGCGCAAGGGCGATTACATCTTCCGCAGCTGCTTTACGGACCCGATTCAGGGCGCAGCCATCGGCGAGTTCGCGGCCAAGAATCTGAACGCCCGCCGCGCGGGCTTGCTGATCGATCGGAAGAACGATTATTCGGTCGGCTTAGGCCAGTTCATACGCGAGACGTTCAGTAAGTTCGGCGGGCAAATCGTCGT
Source organism: Pyrinomonadaceae bacterium (assembly GCA_035639355.1). Classification (GTDB taxonomy): domain Bacteria; phylum Acidobacteriota; class Blastocatellia; order Pyrinomonadales; family Pyrinomonadaceae; genus DASQYE01. The sequence continues at coordinate 4,813 of DASQYE010000148.1, read as the reverse complement.
CGAGCAGTCGTACCAGGAAGGCGATACGGATTTTAACGGCCAGTTGACCTCCATCAAGTCGCAGAACCCGGACGTGATCTTTGTGCCGGGCTATTACGGCGAGGTCGGTCTGGTCGCGCAGCAGGCCAAGAAGCTGGGCATCAATGCGCCGCTCCTGGGCGGCGATGGCTGGGATTCGCAGCAGCTCTGGCAGATCGGAGGCCAGGCGCTCGTGGGCTCTTTCTTCTCCAACCACTATTCGGTGGACGATCCCGACCCGGCCGTGCAAAAGTTCGTCAACGATTACAAGACGCGCTACGGCTCCGTGCCCGATGCCCTGGCGGCGACCGCTTATGACGCCGCGCGCATCATGTTCGACGCCATCAAGCGCGCCGGCTCCACGGAAGGCCCGGCGATCCGCGACGCGCTCGCCAAGACGGCGAATTTCCCTGGCGTCACGGGTGTCGTCACTATCAACAGCGAGCGTAACGCCGTCAAGCCCATCGTCATGATTCGGATCGGCGACGGCGGCAAGTATAACGTCGCCGGTCGTGTCACACCGGAGGGCGCAACGCCTACGGCGACCGCTTCGCCCGGCGCAAGCGCATCGCCCGGTGCGAGCGCGTCACCGGGCGCGAGCGCATCGCCTGCGACGGGCGCATCGCCGGCCACATCGCCCGCGACGGGCGCTTCGCCACTGGCGACTCCTTCGCCGGGCGCGACTGCGTCGCCGAGCGCCACCAGGACGCCGTAGGCGGCAGGGTAATCGAGAGCGGACTTCAAACGCGGGCCGCGCAATATGAGGGGGGCGGGCGGGCTGCCATCCAGAGCCCCCTTATGCTGAGCATTACACGCTTGGGCTGCTGGCCCCTAAATAATCCTTACGTAGTTTTCGAGACTGGCGCACGGCGCGTATGGGTACTTTCCTTCAACAGCTTATCAACGGCGTATCGCTCGGCTCCATTTACGCCCTGATCGCGCTCGGCTATACGATGGTCTACGGCGTGTTGAAGCTCATCAACTTCGCCCACGGCGATGTCTTCATGGTCGGCGCATTCATGGGCTATTACCTGGCCAACGGGATCGGCGTGCGCGCGGCGCAAAGCTTCATGGCGAATCCGGAAGCGAGCGGCTTCGGGCGTCTACTGTCGCACGGGATGGTCGGGGGCGGAGGCGAGCCGTCAATCGTCACGGCCCTGGTGGTGATGCTGCTGGCGATGGTCATCTGCGCGCTGCTCGGAGTAATAATAGAGCGCTTCGCCTATCGTCCGGTCCGTAAATACTCGCGGCTGACGGCGCTGATTACGGCCATCGGCGTGTCGCTCCTGCTGGAAAACGGCGGGCAGTTCCTGTTCGGGGCCGACCCCAAGCCGTTTCCGCAGCTTGTAGCCTCGCGCAACATACAGCTTCCGGGCGGCGCGATCATCACCAACCAGGACTTGATCGTGCTCATCATCGCCATCATCCTGATGGTCGCGCTACAGCTCATCGTCTATCGCACGAAGACCGGCAAGGCGATGCGCGCCGTCTCGTTCAACTTGCAATCGGCGAAGCTGATGGGCATCAATACAGACCTCATCATCTCTTTCACGTTCGCGCTGGGTTCGGCGCTGGCGGCGGCCGCCGGAGTGCTCGTCGCCATCCGCATCCCGCGCATAGACCCGCTGATGGGCATTCTCGTAGGGCTCAAGGCGTTCGTCGCCGCCGTCCTCGGGGGCATAGGGAATATTCCGGGCGCAGTGCTCGGCGGGATGCTGATCGGCATCACGGAGACGATGATCGTCGGATACGGTCAGTACATCGGCGTCTCGCCCACGTACCGCGACGCCATCGCGTTCGTCATACTGATACTGATTCTTCTCTTCCGTCCCACGGGACTTCTGGGGGCGGTCGCACAGGAGAAAGTCTGAGAAGCAGGGATGAAGGATGAGGGATGAGGGATGAACGATTGAATCACTCGATCATAGAGTTGTTCAATCGCTTCTCCTTCATCCCTCATCCCTCCGCCCTCATCCCTTAAATTTATGCCACGTATCGCGCGTAATCTGCTGTTCGCCGCCGTCGCCATCGGGGTGCTTTACGGCCTTGACTATCTGCTCGCCAACGGGGTGGGAGGCATGGCGATCAGTCCCTTTCACAGCCGTATACTGATGCTCTCGGGCATTGCGATTACGCTCGCCGTCTCGCTCAACCTGATTATCGGCTTCACGGGTCAATTCTCGCTCGGGCATGCCGGATTCATGGCCGTCGGCGCATACTCGGGCGCATACTTTACGGTCAATTACGGCGAGCGCATGGCGGCGGGGCTCGGCGGCGGCATAGTGGGCTCGCTCGTCGAGTTTTTTGTGGCAACGCTGATCGGCGCGCTCGCCGCCGCCATCGCAGGTCTGGTGGTCGGCGTCCCTTCTTTGCGTCTCAAGGGCGATTATCTTGCGATAGTCACGCTCGGCTTCGGACAAATCATCGTCGTGCTGATTAATAATATAGACGCCGTGGGCGGCGCGCGCGGATTTTCCGGCATCCCCATCGTCAAGAGTTTCTTCTGGATTTACCTGATCGCGCTCGCCACGATCGTGATCGTTCATAACATAGTCAAGTCGGCGTTCGGACGCGCTCTCGTCTCGATACGCGAGGACGAGCTGGCGGCCGAGGCGATGGGCGTTAATACGACGCGCTACAAAGTGATGGCCTTCGTCATCTCGTCTGCGATGGCGGGCGCGGCGGGCGTGCTCTTCGCGCACTTCGATGGTTATCTCAACCCGCACTCTTTCGAGTTCCTCAAATCCGTAGAGATTCTAATCATGGTCATCCTCGGCGGCCTGGGCTCGATCGTAGGCTCCGTCATAGGGGCCATCGCCCTGACCGTCCTGCCCGAAGCCCTGCGCCAGTTCGCCGAATATCGCATGATAATCTATTCGCTGCTGCTGATCGTCCTGATGATTACGCGGCCGCAGGGCCTGCTCGGCGGCCTCAACCCGTTCAAAGGATGGCGCGCGCGCCAGCGTGCTAAAACTAGGACGGAAGCGGAAGAGATTACGGCGGAGGATACGCGCGGTGCTGTACAGGTTGACAAGGAGGGGACGGGGACGCACAGATGAGCACGACGATGACGGCGACAGCAGCGGGAGCAACAGCAGCGGGCGGCACGCCCATACTGAGAACGGAAAAGGCCACGATTCGCTTCGGCGGTCTGGTCGCCGTCAAGGAACTGGACATGGACGTGCGGCCGGGCGAAATCTACGGGTTGATCGGGCCGAACGGCGCGGGCAAGACCACGGTCTTTAACCTGCTGACGGGCGTCTACGAGCCCACTTCGGGCGAAATCTTTTTTCAAGACAAGCCGATTCACGGCCTGCGCCCCTATCAGATCGCCTCGCGCGGCGTCTCGCGCACGTTTCAGAACATACGGCTGTTCGCAGGGATGACCGTGCTTGAAAACGTGATGACGGCCTGTCACGTACACGTCAAGCAGAACCTGTTGGACGCAGTCCTTCGCACGCCGCGATACGACCGCGACGAGGCAGAGCACGAACAACTCTGTCTTGAGCTGCTGGAAATCTTCGATCTCGCGCGATTCCAGCATGAGGGCGGGACGAGCCTGCCCTACGGCAGCCAGCGCCGCCTTGAGATAGTCCGCGCGCTCGCCACGCGCCCCAAGCTTTTACTTCTGGACGAACCCGCAGCCGGGATGAACCCGTCGGAAGCCGAAGACCTGATGGCCCTGATAAAGCAGATACGCGACCGCTTCGGGTTGACCATCCTTCTCGTCGAGCACAACATGAAGGTCGTGATGGGCGTCTGCGAGCGGATTCAAGTCGTCGATTACGGCAAATCAATCGCGCTCGGTCTGCCCGACGAGATCAAGAACGATCCCAAGGTGATCGAAGCGTATCTAGGAGACTGAAAGACCGGGGCCGGAGGCCAGGGGTCAGGGGCCGGTAATAACTTGCCTTCCTGACCCCCGGCCCCAGACCCCAGAGCCCTACTTCCTATGCTTACTCTCGAAAACGTTTCCGTCAATTACGGCGCGATTAATGCGCTGAGCGGCGTGTCGTTGCATGTTGAGAAGGGCGAGGTGGTGACGCTGATCGGCGCGAACGGCGCTGGGAAATCAACTACGCTGAGGACGATCACGGGACTGCTCGAACCGGCGGAAGGCCGCGTCGTATTCGAGGGTGAAGACATCAGCGGCGCGGCCACACACAAGCTGGTCGCGCGCGGCATCTCCATGTCGCCCGAGGGCAGGGGCGTCTTCGCCAACCTCTCCGTGCGCGAGAACCTGCAAATGGGAGCCTACCTGCAAAAGAACCGCGCGCAGATCGCGTCCGACATGGAGCGCGTCTTCGTGATGTTCCCGCGCCTCAAGGAGCGCGAATCGCAGAGCGCGGGAACGCTCTCGGGCGGCGAGCAGCAGATGCTAGCGATGGGCCGCGCGTTGATGTCGCGCCCGCGCCTTCTCCTTCTGGACGAGCCCTCGCTCGGACTCGCGCCGCTCATCGTCCACACCATCTTCGAGGCCATAGAAGAGATCAGAAGCAAGGGCACGACCATCCTGCTCGTCGAACAGAATGCGCACGCCGCGCTCAAACACTCCGACCGCGCCTACGTACTTGAGACGGGGCAGATCGTCATGGAAGGCTCGTCCCTTGAGCTAGCCGCCGATCCCCGTATCAAGGAAGCTTACCTGGGCGAATGAGTCGCAATCATCCGGCCCGTCTTCTAGCCCCCGTCATCGTCTCTTGGACGGCCGCCCTCGATTGAAGATCTCTCTAAAAACGCACGCGCTTCGAGAAGCGCTTCAGCGACTCGCTCGGGCGCGGTGCCGCCCGGCTGT
>DASQYE010000147.1:0-4035 GCA_035639355.1 Pyrinomonadaceae bacterium | reverse complement strand
TTTCCAGGACGAATGGCTCAGGGGCGGCCCCATCCGGCGGTGGGTTCCACGCGGGCTCGCCGGAAAACCCGTCTATGTCTTTGAGACGGGCGGCAGCACAGGCGTGCCGAAATCTCGCATCAACATAGAGGATTTCCGCATCGATTACGAAGCGTTCAGCGCGACGCTGCCCGACGAGGCTTTCCCGCGCGGCGCGGACTGGCTCATGCTTGGCCCGAGCGGCCCGCGCAGGCTTCGCCTGGCCGTAGAGCACCTGGCACAGTTTCGCGGCGGCATCTGCTTTATGATCGACCTGGACCCGCGCTGGGTAATCAAGCTCCTGAAGACGGGTCACTCGAAGATGGCCGACGAGTACAAGCAACACGTCGTTGAGCAGGGGCTCACCCTGCTGCGAGCCCACGACAATATTCGCTGTCTCTTCACCACGCCGAAGCTGCTCGAAGCCCTGTGCGAAAGGGTCTCTCTGAAAAAGATGGGCATCACGGGCGTTTTCTGCGGCGGGACGGAGATGACGCCGCAGTTTCATCGCTTCGCCGTCGAAGAACTGCTCGAAGGCGCGTATTTCGCCCCGACCTACGGCAATACTCTGATGGGGCTCGCCGTTCACAAGCCGCGACAGCCCGGAGATGGCTACGACATAATCTATTATCCGCCCAGCCCGCGTGCCGTTATCGAGGTGGTTGACGCGGATCACCCTGAGAGAATCGTCGAGTACGGCGAGACGGGCCGCGTTTGTTTGACGACGCTGACGCGCGAGTTCTTCATGCCGCGTTTCCTTGAACGCGACGAGGCCGAAAGAGAGCGGCCTTCGCTCGCTTACCCCTGGGACGGAGTGCGCAACGTCCGCCCCTTCTCGCGGCTACAGGCGTCGGTAGTGGAAGGCGTCTACTGATTTCCAGATTTTAGATTTTGGATTGGCGAGCAGTTAGCAATGCTGCACATACCCGTCTTACGCAAAGGTGTTCCATACAAAAGCCTGGATGTCGTGCGCGTGCCGCACCACCGCACGCGCGAGCTGTTCGTGGAGATCAGCCAGGCCAACACCGGCCTGATACGGCGCGATCTGTTGGATCAAGAGACGGGCGCGGAAGCGCTGCGCAAGTTCTCCTGCGCCGAATTGCTGGAAATCTGCGCGCGCGCGGCCGAGCATTTCGCGCACGCTACGCTCCCCGTCGGCGACCGTGAGCAGACGCCTTCGGATTACGTGCGGCAGGTTTCGGCGACGACCGCGCTGCCGTTCGCGCTGGTGCGAAAGAATATGTCGAAGATCGGCGGCGTGCTCGCCGAGATGGAGAATGTTCTGAAGGGTCTGACGAGGGGGCTTGATCTTGCCATACTGGATAAGGGCTACGGAGAACTGGACGGGCGGGCCTTGAGCTTTTTCCCGCGCGCCGCCTCGCTAGGCGTAGTCCTGCCGAACAATTCGCCGGGCGTGCATACGCTGTGGACGCCTTCGGTCGCTTTGAAAATCCCGCTCGTACTCAAGCCCGGAAGCAGCGAGCCCTGGACGCCGTATCGTATCATTCAGGCGTTGATGCGAGCCGGAGCGCCCCGCGAAGCGTTCAGCTTTTATCCGACAGACCACGGCGGGGCCGCAGAGATTCTCCGTAGCACGGGTCGCGGAATGATCTTCGGCGATGCGGGGACGACCCGAGGCTGGCGAGACGATCCGCGAATAGAGATTCACGGCCCCGGCTATAGCAAGATCGTCATCGGCGACGATTGCGTAGACGATTGGGAGAAGTACCTGGACGTTATGGTCGCCTCGATCGCCGAGAACGGGGGGCGTTCGTGCATCAACGCGTCGGGCGTCTGGGTCACAAAGCACGCGTCGGAGATCAGCGAAGCGCTCTCCGAACGGCTCGCGCAGATCGTCCCGCGCCCTGCCGAAGACGATGATGCGAGGCTGGCCCCCTTTGCCGATGCAAATGTGGCGGCGCGCATCAACGCGAGCATTGACGAGGGGTTGAAACAAAGTGGCGCGCGTGATGTCACCGCTTCACATCGCGGCGACGAGCGCCTTGTCAATTGGGGGGGCTGCGCCTACCTGCTGCCGACCGTAGTGCTGTGCGAAGGGGCCGAGCACACGCTTGCGAACCGCGAATACCTGTTTCCTTTCGCCAGCGTAGTCAAAGTCAGGCAAGAAGAGATTCCTGAGGCGCTGGGGCCGAGCCTGGTCGTCACGGCGATAACTGCGGACGCCCGCTTGAGCCGCAGACTCGCCTCGTCTTCAAACGTAGATCGTTTGAACCTAGGCCCCGTGCCGACGAACCGGCTGAGCTGGGATCAGCCGCACGAGGGAAACCTGTTCGAGCACCTGTACGCTCGTCGCGCTTTCCAGCACGCGGCGGGCGTTGTCTTACGAGGATGAAGATTCTATACATCACAGCCGGGGCGGCCAATATGTACTGCGGGAGTTGTCTGCGTGACAACGCGCTCGCGGCCGAGATGATCGCGCGCGGCCACGACGTTGCGCTCGTCCCCATCTATACGCCGACGCTTACGGATGAAGAGAACGTCAGCCGCGACCATGTGTTTTTCGGCGGCATCAGCGTCTACCTGCAACAGCATCTAAAGCTTTTTCGTAACTCTCCGCGACTGCTGGATCGTTTGTGGGATTCCACCTGGGCCTTGAAAGCGGCATCGCGCCGTTCGATTCCGACCAGCCCTAAGCTGCTCGGAGAGCTTACGGTCTCAATGCTGAAAGGCGAAGAGGGAAACCAGCGTAAGGAGCTGCTGAAAATGCTCGACTGGCTCAAGGGCGAGCCGCAGCCGCCCGACGTTATCAGTCTTCCGTACACGCTTCTGATAGGGCTCGCCCGTCCTCTCAAGCAGGCTTTGAAGCGCCCCATCGTCTGCACCCTCCAGGGCGAAGACCTGTTTCTTGAGGGCTTGCACGAGCCTTACCGCAGCGAGGCGCTTGGGCTGATTCGGGCAAATGTCAGGCACGTAGATACCTTCATCGCCGTCAGCCGCTATTACGCCGAATTCATGCCGCGCTACCTGCATATCCCTCAAGAGAAGATGCGCGTCGTGCCGCTGGGTATCAACCTGGAAGGCTACTCGATGCGCGAGCGCACGGGCTCCGGGCCTTTCACGGTCGGATACTTCGCGCGCGTTGCTCCCGAAAAGGGATTGCACGTACTCGTAGAAGCTTACAAGCGACTGCGCGAGCGGAACGATTTCGGCGCGGCGCGGCTTGAAGTCGCGGGCTATCTGGGTGCTGAGAATAAGGACTATTTGAAGGACATAGAGCGGCGTGTGAAGGATTGGGGGTTGGCCCAAGAGTTTCATTACAGGGGAGTCCTGGACAGGCGTGAGAAGATAGAGTTCCTGCGCGGCCTGGACGTGCTCTCCGTGCCCGCGACTTACGACGAGCCTAAGGGAATCTTCCTGCTCGAAGCGATGGCCTGCGGCGTGCCTGTCGTCCAACCGCGTCGCGGCGCGTTCACCGAGATAGTCGCGCAGACAAGGGGCGGCCTGCTCGTAGAGCCCGACGACGCCCGGTCACTTGCTGACGGGCTTCATAGGCTTTATCTGGACGGGTCGCTCGCAAAAGAGCTGGGAGCGAATGGCTTTCGCGCGGTGCGCGAGCATTACAGCGTAAAACTCATGGCCGAGCGAGCGCTCGAAGTCTACGGCAGCCCCCTGCGAAGAGCGGAAGAAGAAGAAGATGGGGCGCGGGCGCGCGTCGGCGCGGCCTAAAAGAGGGCGCGCGGGGGAGGTTTCAGTAGATTGCTTGAAGTCGCCGAACTGTCAAAGGAATACCAGGCTCCGCAGGGCTCGCTCAAGATTCTCTCAGACGTTTCTCTATGCTTGAAGCGCGGCGATGCCGCGTCGATCATGGGCCCATCGGGAAGCGGCAAGAGCACACTGCTATACATACTGGGTGCGCTTGAGCCGCCCACTTCCGGCAAGGTACGGCTCGACGGTCAAGACCCTTTTCAGTTGAAAGAGAGAGAGCTCGCCGCGTTCAGAAATCAGAGGATAGGCTTCGTCTTTCAGGATCACTGCCTGCTTCCGCAATGCTCCGTG
>DASQYE010000146.1:0-3589 GCA_035639355.1 Pyrinomonadaceae bacterium | reverse complement strand
GAAGAGAGTCCCGACGGGATAGAGATGCCGGGTATGCCCGCCAGATTGGCCGTGCAAGTGTAGATGTCGTTGAGATACATCGCCAGCGGGTCGTCCACCTTTTCGCCTATCAGAAAGGCAGGCGTCGGCGTCGTCGGCGTCGCGATCACGTCGCAGCTCTCGAACGCCTGGTGAAAGTCTCGCTTGATGAGCGAGCGCACCTGCTGCGCCCGCCGGTAATAGGCTTCGTAGTAGCCGGACGACAACACGTAAGTGCCGAGCATGATACGGCGCTTGACCTCGGGCCCGAAGCCCTCGTCGCGCGTGCGGCGATACATGTCGCGTAAGGTCGCCGCCTCCTCTGCGCGAAAGCCGTAGCGCACGCCGTCAAAGCGCGCCAGGTTTGAAGAGGCTTCGGCCGTAGCGATGATGTAGTAGACGGCGATGGAGTATTTCGCGTGCGGCAGCTCTATATCGATTATCTCCGCGCCCAGCTCACGGTACGCCTCCAGGCCCGCTTCTACCGACGCGCGAACCTCTTCGTCCAGTCCCTCGCCGAAGAGCGAGCGCGGCACGCCGATGCGCGCGCCCTCGATTCCACGGCCCAACTCCGCGACGTAGTCCGGCACGGCGACATCCGCGCTCGTCGAATCCAGGGGGTCGCGCCCGGCCATCACACGCGCAATCGCGGCCACGTCCCCGACGCTCTGGCCGAATACGCCTATGTTGTCGAGCGAGGAGGCGAAGGCGACCAGGCCGTAACGAGAAAAGCGCCCGTAGGTGGGTTTGAGCCCGACTATGCCGCACAGCGCCGCCGGTTGCCGCACGGAGCCGCCCGTCTCCGAGCCCAGGGCGGCCGGCACTACCCCGGCTGCGACAGCCGCCGCCGAGCCGCCCGAAGACCCGCCCGGCACGCGCGACGTGTCCCAGGGATTCCTCACGGGCCCGAAGGCGGAGTTCTCGTTTGACGAGCCCATAGCGAACTCGTCGCAGTTGGTCTTGCCTATGATGATCGCTCCCGCCGCCCGTAGACGCTCGACGACGGTCGCGCTGTAGGGCGGGTGGTACGCGCCCAGTATGCGCGACCCGCAAGATGCCTGTAGCCCGCGCACGCAGATATTGTCCTTGATGGCGACGGGTATACCCGCCAGGGGCAACTCCTCCTGCTGCGCGCTTGAGCGGGCCGCCGCGCGCGCGTCAATCTCTTCGGCACGGCTGAGCGCGCCCCTGCGGTCAATCTGTAGAAAGGCATTGAGCGTATCGTTAAGACGCTCGGCCGCGTCAATCGCAGCCTCGGCGACGGCGCACGCCGTCGTCTCTCCAACGGAAATACGATTTCGCAGCGCCTCTATGTTATTTGAAGGATTCATAGCACACGAGTAATCGATCAGTAATCAGTAGCCAGTAAAAGCTGATGACTGAATACTGACTACCTTGTATTAAAGAACTTTCGGGACGCGGAAATGGCCGGATGCCGAATCGGGAGCCTGATCCAGGGCAAGCTCTTGTCCGAGCGAGGGGCGCACGATGTCTTGGCGTACGGCGTCGGTGGGCTCGCCCTCCGGCGTAAGCCCGCCGATGGAGGGTTCGATCTGGCTCGTATCTAGCTCGTTGAGCTGTTCTACGTAAGCGACGATCTCGGCGATCTGCGGCGTGAATGAGCGGCGCTCCTCGTCCGTAATCTCCAGGTGCGCCAGCTCTGCGATCTTCTCTATGTCGGATTCTGTGATAGGCATATTCGATCTTAGATTTTGGATTTTAGATTGGGTTCTGGATGGCGAGGATCGAATGGTTCAATTCTCATCAAGTGCCAATCCAGAATCTAAAATCCAAAATGGTTAGGGGGCTCCGCTTTCGCGGCGATCGATGCAGCTGCCGGCCGCGAGCAGAAAACGGCGGCGCAGCTCCTCGTCGTGAATCGCTTCGGCCGCCGCCAGCACCTGTCCCGAAGCGCTCTTGAGGGCTCGTTGCTCCTGTTCCTTGGCGTTCACCCTCGGCGCCAAGGTCTCGCGCTCGGCGCGCACGGTCGCCGGGTCTATGCGAAACTCTATGTAGGTGACGACCGCCTGGCCGAGCAGCGAGTTGAGGCGAAACAGTAATTGCCCGCTCATCGCTTCGAGCTGCTTTTGCCAGGTGGCGTCGGCCACGGCGACGATCAGCGTTTTCCTGTAGAGACGAAACGGCACGGCCTGCCCGCGCAAGGGCTCGCCGGCCGCTCGCCGCCAGGCGACCATCGCCGCCGCTTCGGCGACCTCTTCCGTCTCGCCGGCGGCGCGCAGGATTTTAGGCAATGCACGAATCAGGTCGTCCACGACGGTTGCAACCAGATCACCTTTGATGGCACAGTCTTGGTCTCTCGGCGAGGGGTCGGCGTCTTACGGGCGCTGGCCGCTGCCGCTCTGCGCGGGCGACGCGCCCCCACGGTTTTTCTCGCGCGCGTATTTGCGAATACGCGGGCCGCTCAGGAGCGCCACTAGCATCACCAGCGCCGCCACCGCTATGATAACGTAAGCGATATTGATTTTAGGACGCGCGCGCACGAGTTCAGAGAGAGACCCTGTTGAAAGCATTACGAAATCGCTTCGGAGTGTAATGGAAAAAGAGTCTGAGTCACAAGCAACGAGAGCCGGGTTCGAGGCGGGAGAAATCTTCCCGGAACCGCTCGTGCTGGCCTCTGCGAGCCCGCGACGGGCGGAGATTTTGCGGGCCGTCGCCTGTCCCTTTGAACAGCTGGCCGTGGATATTGACGAGACGCGATTGCCGTCGGAAGGGGCGGTCGCTTACGTCGAGCGGCTGGCGCAGGAGAAAGCGGAGGCTGGGGCCAAGGTGCGCACCGGCCGACTGGTGCTCGGCGCGGACACGGTCGTCGTGGTCGATGATCGCATACTCGGCAAGCCTATCGATCAGGAAGACGCGCGAAGAATGCTGCGCCTCCTGAGCGGCCGGTGGCATGAAGTCTTAACGGGCGTGGCACTGGTACGAGCCGCAGAAGCCCGTGCGTCGCGCCGAGTCGTCGCCCATGAAATGACGCGGGTGCGTTTCGCCGAGATGTCCGGGGCAGAGATAGATTGGTACGTGGCGACCGGCGAGCCGCTCGACAAAGCGGGCGCTTACGCAGTGCAGGGCCGCGCCGCTCTCTTCATAGAAGAACTCAGGGGCGATTGCTGGAACGTCGTCGGCCTCCCTGTCCAACTGGTCTACAAACTCGCCCGCTCTGTTGGCCCAAATTGAAGGGCCGCCCTCTGGATGAAGGCGGCCTCTAATGCTTAAGGCTTATTCGATTGAAAGCGGGCGTGTCGCGCCCGCGCTCTCGCCATCTACTTCTTATCTAGCCCCAAAAGTTTGTCCAGCGTCGGGGCGAGCTTATCGTCCAGGTTGCCCTCGGGGTCGAGCCCGTTGATGGGCTCGCCATAGACTTCGCCCTGCTTGTCCAGAATCACCACGGACGGAATCTGATCGACGCCGAATTGCTTTGACACCTTGCCGTCGGGGTCGCGCAGCACCGTCAGATTCAACTCGTGCTTGCGAGCGAAGGCGCGCAGTTGCTCGTCCGAGGCGTAATTCCGCGAGCTGGTCTTCTCGGAATCCGTGCTCACCCAGTAAACGATCA
>DASQYE010000145.1:0-3411 GCA_035639355.1 Pyrinomonadaceae bacterium | reverse complement strand
TTCCAGTCTATCTCTTAAAAGCCCTGTCGCTTGTATGAAGCGGCCAGCAATTGATCTCTGCGCGGCAGGTGCAGCAGTATGCCGAGGGCGCTGATGATAAAGAAAATGAAGTAATAGGGCGTCCGGGTGGTAAAGAACACTAGCAGCCCGAAGAGCGCGACCGCCTCGCAGAGCGCCACGGCCAGGATCATCGCGCTCTGCACAAGCTGGGGCCGCTGCTCCGCGACCGATTGCGCCAGCAGCCTGCGCTTGAGCACGAAGGACATGAGCAGGGGAAGGATGCTGGCCGCCAGAAAGACCCAGAACAGCATCTCGTTGTTGTCGTCGCCCGCCGGACGCTCGATCACCAGCGTGAGGAAGAAATAGAGCCCGACCGACACCAGCAGGGCAGACCATAGCACGAGCATCGTGCGATAACGCGCGTCCAGACCCTCGGCCTTCGCTCCCTGATTCATAGGATTCATAGCATCCTCCTCAAACCCTTGGCGCTTCAACTCGCCGCCAACTCCTCTTCCAGCAGTTGACGCTCGTAGAGGTCTGCATATTCGCCGCCCGTCGCGAGCAGCTCTTCGTGTGTGCCGCGCTCGACTATGCGCCCCTCGTCGAGCACGCAGATCAGATCGGCGTCGCGCACAGTAGAGATGCGGTGCGAGATAATCAGGCTCGTGCGGTCGCGCATGACGCCGCGCAAGCGCGCCAGAATCTTCTCTTCCGTATAGGTATCGACCGACGAGAGCGCGTCATCAAGGATCAGGATTTTCGGCTGGCGCAAGACGGCTCGCGCAATCGCCGTGCGCTGCTTCTGCCCGCCCGAGAGCGTGATGCCGCGCTCGCCGACCATCGTGTCGAAGCCTTCGGGGAAGCCGCGCACGTCGTCCGAGAGGCCGGCGATCTCCGCCGCCCATTCGACCTCGGCGCGCCCCGCCTTCTCGACGCCGAACGCGATGTTCTCGGCGAGCGCGTCGCTGAAGAGGAAAGTCTCCTGCGGCACGTAGCCGATGGCGGCGCGCAACTGCGCGAGCGGGTAATCGCCTACCTGTACGCCGTCAATCAAGACCGTCCCTTCGGGAGCGTCCATGAGGCGCGGCACCAGATTGGCGAGCGTCGATTTGCCCGAGCCAGTGCGCCCGACGAGCGCAACCGTCTGGCCCGCCTCAATCGTCAGGTTGATGTCACGAAGCACAGGCTCTGCGTGCTCGTGATAACGAAACGTCAGGTTGCGAAACTCTATGCGTCCTTGAATCGGAGGCTGCTCGCGTGTGTCGCTGCGGTCGCCGATCTCGGGCACGATGCCCATCGTCGCGTTGATGCGCTTGAGGCTCGCCGTCCCGCGCTGGTAGAGATTGATGACATAGCCCAGAGCTATGAGCGGCCACACCAATCGGCCCAGGTAAAGATTGAACTCAGTGAACTGCCCCAGCGTCATCGAGCCGTTGATAACGAGCGGGACGCCGACCCACAGGATGAGCACGAAGCCCGCGCCGACGAAGAACTGTATGAGCGGGCGCATCGCGGCATCTATCCGCACCAGGCTCAGATTGCGCTCGGCGTACTGGCGATTCAGGTCGTTGAAAGCGGCGATCTCCGTCCCCTCCTGAGCATAAGCGCGCACGACTCTCACGCCAGTGAAATTCTCCTGCGCGCGCGCCGAGAGTTGCGCAAAGAAGTCCTGAATGTTTTCAAAGCGGACGTGTACCTGCTGGCCAAAGTACTTAACCGTCAGAGAGACCAGCGGCATCGTCACGAGCAAGAGGAGCGACAGGCGCACGCTGATTCTGAACATCAGGGGCAGTATCACGACGACCACGAAGAGCGTCTGTAGCGAGTACATAATCATCGGCCCGGCCAACTGGCGGACGGCGGCCAAGTCGTTGGTCGCGCGCGCCATCAGGTCGCCCGTCCGGTGCTCCTGAAAAAACGAGAGCGGCTGGTTGACCAGTCGCGCGTAGAAATCGCGGCGCAAATCGTACTCGACGTGGCGCGACATGCCGATCAGGATACGGCGCTGCAAGAAAAGGAAGATGCCGCCGACGATACTGACGCCGAGCGTCGTCAAGGCATAGGCGGTGAGCTTCGACCATGTGACCTCGGCCCGCAAGCCGTCAACCGCGCGGCCCACTATAAGTGGGATCGAGAGACTGAAGAGCGTGTAGCCGAGAATACAGAGAATGCCCGTGATGAGCGATTTTTTGTAGGGCAGAAAATAGCGCGCGAATTTTCTCAGATCATCCATAAATCAAAACAGCAACAGAACGGCTCCGGGCCCAAAGGCCGACCATGCCGCCTGGGAAGAGATCGCTTCAAGAGACTATGATGCGCGATTTTCTTCCCGGACGCCAGTCGCGCCGGGCCCTGTTCATGCTACGGGGATGATGAAGGAAAAGTTCGGAGGAAGGTAAAGCGGAGGAGAAAGGGAGGAATGAGGGCGCGCAAGCCGGCATTTTAGCCGACATCTTAACCGGCGGCTCAAACGGTCGGAGCGGTGGGAGCCATCTGCTCGTCAGCAGTATTGTCGTCAACCACTGTCTCGTCGCTCGCCGCCTCGCCTGCGCCCGGAATCGGCTCGCCCGTCTCTACGGATTCCATGTCAATGGGCGGGTCGGGCTCTGGCGCGACGCAGACGCGGTTACGGCCCATGTGCTTGGCGTCATAAAGCGCGCGGTCGGCGCTCACCACCAGGCCGTCGCGCGAGGAAGCGTGGAGCGGAAACGAGGCTATCCCGAACGAAGCCGTGATATGGCCCACGCCCGGCACGTCCATCTGCTCTATGCGCGCGCGCAGGCGTTCGGCCACGACCACAGCCCCGTCCACTCCCGCCTGCGGCAGGATGACTGCGAACTCTTCGCCGCCGTAGCGCGCAGCAGTATCTACGCCGCGCAGCTCTTCGCGCAGGTTCTCGGCCAGGACGCGCAAGGCCACGTCGCCTACCTCGTGCCCGTAGGTGTCATTGACGCGCTTGAAGTTGTCTATGTCTAAAAGAATCAGCGAGACGCTCTGGCGCATGCGCGTCGCCAGGTGCATGTCGCGCTCAAGCTGCAACTCGAACGAGCGCCGGTTGAAGCATCCAGTAAGCCCGTCCGTCAGCGCCTGCTGCTGCATCTGCGCGAAGAGTCGCGCGTGATTGACGGCTACCGTCACCTGATCGGCCACCGTGCGCAGAAGCAAAAGCTCGCTCTCCTGCCACACGCGCGTCGGGTCATCCGAGCGCACGAGTAGTACGCCCATGAATCTTTCCTGGTAATAGAGCGGCACGACCGCGAGCGGGCGTACGTAATCTGTCTGCGAGACTATGTCGCTGCGCCCGTCGAGCACGAAGTTCTGGTCCTCGCCCGACGAGAGACGCTCCCCGTAGGCATCCAAATCCCCGATCAGCTCTGCCTCTTCGGAGTTCTCGCCATTGGCACTGTCCCG
>DASQYE010000144.1:0-5159 GCA_035639355.1 Pyrinomonadaceae bacterium | reverse complement strand
ACGGCGCGGGCCGCATCATTATCCTTAGCGACCCTTTCATCGTCGCCAACGCCGGGCTTAACCGCGCCGACAATTTACGGCTCGCCCTGAACATCATCGCTGGCGGCGGAGGCTCGATCGCTTTCGACGAGTTTCACCAGGGCCACGCCGTAACCAGAAATGAGATGTTGGCCTACTTCGAGGGCACACCCGTCCTGGCCGCGATCGGCCAGGCGACCCTGATCGTGCTCCTGGTGCTCTGGACGAAGGGCCGCCGATTCGCGCGCCCCCTCCCGCTGGCCGCCATCGACAGGCGTTCGAGCCTGGAATTCGTCGCTTCGATGGCCGAGTTGCAGCAGCGCGCGCGGGCCTTTGACCTCGCCATTGAAAATATTTACACGCGCACGCGTAGAGTGCTCGTGCGCTACGCAGGGGTGGAACATAACAGCACGCGCGCAGAGATCGCCGCGCGTGTCGCCGCGCGCTCGCCCATAGACCGGCAGCAGCTTGAGCAGCTAATGCGCGATTGCGAGGATGCGATCAACGGCGAGCGCACGAGCGCGCGGCGCTCACTTGAGCTGGTCAGGCGTCTGCGCGAGCTGGAACGCGCGCTCGGACTCCGCATGCGCTCGCGCGAGATCAAGCAGGCGAAAGAAAAATAGACCCATCTCCGATTTTAGATTTTGGATTTCGGATTGAAAGGCATATCCTTATGCGGCGAAAGTGCTAGCTAATCCGGACGCCGAAACCCAACATCTAAAATGCTTCAATACGTCTCCTCAACAGTCGAACAGATTCTAACTGAGCTTCGCAAAGTGGTCGTCGGCCAGGACGAGCCCATCGAGCAGATACTGGTGGCGCTACTAGCGGAGGGCCACGCGCTCATCGAAGGCGTCCCCGGCACTGCGAAGACTTTGACCGTCAAGACGCTGGCGCGCATCATCGGCGCGGGCTTTAGCCGCATACAGTTCACGCCCGACCTGATGCCGTCGGACATAACGGGCACGAACGTCTTCAACGTCGCCACCTCAGACTTCACGCTGCGGCGCGGGCCTGTCTTTACGGACATTCTGCTGGCGGACGAGATCAACCGCACCCCGCCGAAAACACAGGCCGCGTTATTGGAAGCGATGGAGGAGCGGCAGGTGACGATTGACGGCGACCCGCACGCGCTCTCGCCGCTCTTCACAGTCCTCGCCACCGAAAATCCGATCGAGTACGAAGGCACGTACCCGCTGCCGGAAGCGCAGCTCGACCGCTTTCTGCTTAAGATACTGCTTGATTACCCTAGCGAGCAGGCCGAGCAACAGGTGGTCGCCAACTGGGACGCGGGCTTCAACGCGCGCCGCCTGGACCTGGTTGACATTCGCCCGCTCGCGGAAGCTGACGCCATCTCAAGGTGTCGCATGGAGGTGCGCAATGCGCGCATGGAGCCGGGCGTGCAGCGCTACGTCGTGGAGATAGTGCGACGCACGCGCACGCACCCGTCCGTGCTCTACGGCGCAAGCCCGCGCTCTTCGGTCGCGCTGCTGCTCTGCACCAAGGCGCTCTCGGCCCTGCGCGGCAGGGAGTTCACCACGCCCGACGACGTGCGCGACATCGCGCGGCCCGTCCTCAGGCATCGCCTCTCTTTGCGCGCCGAAGCGGAACTGGACGGCGCAACGCCCGACGCCGTCATCACAGACATTTTACAGACCGTGGAAGTACCCAGATAGGGGACGGGTGCCAGGGGACGGGGGCCGGTTCAAATCGGCTTACTCGCCGGCCCCCGGCCCCTGACCCCCGTCCCCCGTTTTATGCGTTTCGTTTTCACCAAACTCTTTTACGTGCTGATGGCCGTGGGCTTCATCCCGCTTTCGCTCTCGTGGGGGCGGCCGGGCTTGCGATGGGGTGTGCTCGTCTATGACGCGGCGCTCGTCGCGCTCGCTTTCGTTGATGCGCGCATGAGTCGGCTGCCAGCGGGTGTGAGCATTGTGCGCGAGTTCGGCGGACGTTTCGCCGTGGGCGCGGAGACCGAGGTGCGCGTGCGCGTTTTGAATAATACGCCGCGGGCGGTGACTGTGTGGTTGAAGGACGAGTATCCGCCGGGGATGAAGCTGACGGGCGCGCGTGAGGCGAGCGTTCGCGTCGAGGCGCAGATGTCTGCGGCGCTCCATTACGAGTTGCAGCCGCCGAAGCGCGGGCGTTTCGAGTTCGGCCGGACGGCCGTGCGCTATCTCTCCAGACTGGGGCTCGTATGGTGCCAGGCGCGCATGGATGAGCCCGTGTCTGTGAAGGTTTATCCGAACATACGACGCGCGCGCGAGGCGGAGTTAAAGGCGCTGGGCGCTCGCTCGCTGGTCTCGGCTCATCGCCGCTCGTCGTGGCGCGGCGAGGGCCGCGAGTTTGAATCCCTGCGCGATTACGTGCGCGGCGACGAATTGCGTCACATCTCCTGGACGGCGACGGCGCGGCGCGGCAAGCTCGTCACGCGCCAGTACCAGATTGAGCGCGATCAAACCATCCTCATAGCGCTCGACGCCGGGCGTTTGATGACGGCGCGCATCGAACGCGAGACAAAGCTCGACCTGGCGATTCACGCGACGCTGGCGCTGATGTCGGCGGCGGCTCGCGGCGGCGACAACTCCGGATTCGTCGTCTTCGGCAGGCGCATCAAAGCTTACCTTCCGCCCAAGCGCGGAAGCGAGCACATGGACGCGGCGCTCGAAGCCCTACACGCCATCGAGCCGGAGATGATCGAGCCCTCTTATGCGCGCGCCTTCGAGTTCATCGCCGCCAATTGCAAGCGGCGGGCGCTGGTCGTCGTCCTCACGGACCTCGTAGACGAAGAGGGCTCGCGCGATCTTCTGACCTCGCTGCGTCTGCTCAGGCCGCGTCACCTGCCGCTCGTCGTCACCATAGGCGACCGCGACCTCAAGGGAGTCGTGCGCGACATCCCCGCGACGACGCGCGACCTCTTCACGCAATCGGTCGCCGAAGAGATCATACATCAACGCGAGGCGGCGCTGCGGCTGGTCGAATCGCAGGGAGGGCTGGCCCTGGACGTGACTGCGGCGGCGCTCGCTCCCTCGCTCCTGGAAAAATATTTGCAGGTCAAAGAGCGCGGACTGCTGTAAATAAGGGATGAGGGCGGCAGCGTGAGGGATGAAAGTATAGCTATTCAAATTGAATAATCCTTATTTCATCCCTCCGCCCTCCGCCCTCATCCCTTACTCTCTTCCTCTCTGCCGGCGAGCAGGAGGTAGCTGTAGAGAGCTATGCCGGTGAGCGCGGCGACGGTGAACTTGATCGCCGGATTGATGGGCGCGGGCGAGATGAAGCCTTCTATGATTCCGGCGATTACCAGTAGGACGGCGCAACCGGCGATCAGACGAATGGCTTCGAGGCCACGCGTCTTCAAGGCGTCGGCGCGCGTAAGATCGCCCGGCACGAGCAGCGCTCCGCCTATGAGCAGCCCCGCGCCACCGGCTATGTAGATACAGGAAAGCTCTATGACGCCGTGCCCGACGACAAAGGTTAGCAGCTCATTGCCGTAGCCCGCACGATACACAAGCGCGAAGAGCGAACCGAACAAAGCCCCGTTATACGCCATCAGGTAGAGCGTGCCGACGCCGAACATCGCCCCCAGCGCGAACGCGTAAAACGTCACCCCTATATTGTTCGTCAGAATCGCGCTGGAGCCGACCTGATTGGCTTCGTTCAGCTCTTCCCACCAGTGTATGCGCGCGCTGACCACGTGGCGCATATCGGGGCCGATCCCCGCAAACTCGGAGAACTCCGCATCGCGCCACGTGCCCACAAACCCGATCAAGGCGAAGACCCAGAAGAAGGCGAAGCAGACGGCCGCGTAGCGCCACGTGCGGCGAAACGTACGCGGAAAGTCTCGCGTGAAGAAATGGAGCAGCTGCCGCCCGCCCTGCGCGTCCGCCTGGTAGATGCGGCCATGCGCGCGAATCACCAGGCTGTTGAGGTACGTGACCAGACGCGGGTCGCGCGATTCGGCCCGCGCTATCGCAAGGTCTGAGGCCGTCCGCCTGTAGATGCGCCCCAGCTCGCGCACCTCCTCGCGGTGCAGGCGACGCAGGGAGGAGCGGTCGAGCATCGCCAGCAAATCTTCCAGGCGCTGCCACGCGCGCTTGCGCTCATTTATGAAACGGTTGGAAGACATAAATAGCAATCAATAATCAGTCAGAAGTTTTCCGCAATAATTATGAAGCCGCGCGACGATGTTAATATAAATGATGTTTACTGACCACTTCGGAGCGTGCCGAAGGCTCGGGATTGACAGCCAAAATGATTTGGCTTACTGTTGAGCCGTACAGTAGAGTGGTCTTTATCCCTTATCCCGTTAGCCTCATTTCTGAGCTGATCTTCGAGAGTTCACTTTCGTCTCATCAAGACCATCAGCCCGTCAGTTGTTTTAAACCATGTGGTTTCGCCTCAATGACGAAGGCTTTAAGCCTGCTTCGGAGAAAAAATATGATTAGTTTGCGTCCCTTGCGTCCTCGGATTAAAACCGCATACGCTTTCCTCCTCTCGACAGCGGTTTTTATAAGCTGGCTTGCGCTGCCCGCAAAATCTTCAATCCTGTTTGAGACAGCGTCCGCCTCAACCACGGTTGCGTCGAACAGTAAAGATTCAGCGCGGCATAAGGATGCCGTTCAGCCCCTGTCTTCGCCGGGAGCTATATCCTTCACAGCGCCGACATCGAGCGTCAATGAGGGCGACGGGACGGCCACCGCGACGCTCACTCGCACGGGCGGCGCGGACACAGAGGTGGTAGCGAAAGTCACAATCACTGATATAAGCACGAGCCCGGCGGATTATCATTTCGCGCCCGGCACGCAGGATACGACTTTTGGCGAGGCGGGTCTCGGGTTCAGAGGCGACGTGTGGGCGCTCGCACTACAGCCGGACGGCAAGGTGATCGTGGGCGGCAATTTCTCTAAGTACAACGGTATAGACATCATCAGTATCGCACGCCTGAATGCGGACGGCACACTGGACACGACCTTTAATCAGGGCGGTTTTGGGACTGACGCCACCATATTCGACATAGTTTTGCAGCCGGATGGCAAGATACTGATAGCCGGTAGCTTCACGCAGTACAATCGAGTGGCGCGCAGTCGCATTGCGCGCCTCAACGCGGACGGCACGCTCGATACGACTTTCAGCCAGAC
>DASQYE010000143.1:0-4051 GCA_035639355.1 Pyrinomonadaceae bacterium | reverse complement strand
GTGGCATCTGTGAAAGGAGCAGAGTAAGAGGGGTTTTATGTCCGACTCGAAAACAAATAGATGGTGGCGCTCGGCGCTCCTGCTCGCCGTACTTTTAACCGGCGGCGTAGTCATCAACTCGTGGGCGCTCGCGGGCGAGGCGCACGTCGAGCGACGCCTGTTGAAAGATTTCCCGACGCAGGTGGAGGCGTGGCAGCGCGTCGGCGCAGACCAGGTCCTGGATCAGCAAACGGCTGATGTCCTGCGCGCGGACGATTTCCTCTCTCGCGCCTACAGGCGAGCCGATGGCGGCCTCGCCAGCCTTTACGTAGGCTACTTTGCGACCCAACGCACGGGAGCCACCTACCACAGCCCGCTCAACTGCCTGCCTGGGTCTGGGTGGACCATGAATGACCCGGCGACCATCAGGATCACCCCGGCCGACGGCTCTTCCCCCTTTGAAGCCAACCGTTACATCATCCAGAACGGCGACGACAGACAGATGCTCGTCTACTGGTATCAGGGTCGCGGGCGGATCGTCGCCAGCGAGTACTGGGGCAAGATTTACACGGTGCTCGACAGCGTCCGCCGTCGGCGCTCGGACGGGGCGATCGTGCGCGTCATGGTTCCCATAGGCAAATCCGAGCAGGTGGCGCTCGACGCGGCCACCTCTTTCGCGGCGCAGGTCGCGCCCGTCCTTCCGGCCTACGTGCCGAACTGACAGCGGGGGCGCTCTAAAGTCACGGCTCGCTGTGGGGGGCCGAGGCGATGCTCGCCTTCGTACTCTGAAGCAAAGGGGCCATCGACGGACACAAAACCCTCGGGGGTTTCGGGAAGCAAAGAGGTATTGGCCTTTTCTTTATGATGTATGTCAACATTCCCTGAAAGGACACGGAAAAGGCAGGCCCTAGAAGAGGCTTTTTGACATTAGAACAGGCGCGCGCCGTTGGGCGCAACAGGCGGCATTGCCCGTCGCCGGTTGCGCCCGCATAGAACGACGAAGCGTCATTAATCGGCGGCCCTGAAGCTCTTTTTGGAGCGACCATTGCCCGGTCAATCCAAAAAGAGAAAGAGCCGCCCGAAGGAGTCCCAAAACTAGAATGAGATACCAAGAGTGCACCCGTCCCCGCTATCTTTTAGTCTTGATCTGCGCTTTGCTCGTCGCCGTGGCGGCCATGACCGGCTGCAAGAACGCAGAGGCCACCAAGGCTGAACACGTCAAACGCGGCGAGGCTTTCCTCAAAGAGCGTAAGTTTCAAGAAGCATCCATAGAATTTCGCAACGCCATACAGATTGACGACAAGCTCGCCTCGGCCCACTGGGGGCTCTCGCAGGCTTACGAGGGACTTGAGCGCTGGCAGGAAGCCTTCGACGAGATGAAGCGCGCCGCCGACCTCGACCCGAATAATCTGGATGCACGCGTCCGCATAGGCAACTACTACCTGCTCGGGAAACAGGTGGCGGAAGCCGAAAAGTATGCGAACGAGGTACTGCAAAAAGACCCTAACCACATCGAGGGCCATATCCTTATGGCGGGCGTCCTTTTCGCGCAGGACAAGCGTGATGAGGCGCTGGCCGAGCTGAATCGCGCCGTCTCGATCGATCCGAAGCGCGTCGAATCCTACCTCAGCCTCGCGCAGTTCTACATCAAGATGAAGGACGCGGCCAAGGCAGAGGAGGCGTATCGCCAGGCCATCTCGGTCAACAACGCTTCGGCGCTGGCCCATTCCGAGTACGGAAAGTTCCTGGTACAGGCCAACCGTATGAACGAGGCCGAGGCGGAATTTCGCCGTGCCGTCGAGGCCGAGCCCGCGAACCGCGACGCGCGGCAGGGGCTCGCCGCCTTCTACGTTCTCAACAAGCAGATGGACAAGGCCGAGGAGGCTTACAAGGCCATAGCCGAGCTGGACAAGGACAGGCCGGAGGGGCGCGCCATGCTCGCCGATTTTTATTCGTCCGTAGGCCGCTACGACGACGCGATCAGGATTTATCAAGAGGTCATCGCGCGCTCGCCCGAATACGCGCGGGCCCATTATCGCATCGGCGAGATGCTGCTCTCGCGCGGCGACACGCGCGGCGCTTCGGCGCAGATCGAAGAGGTGCTCAAGGCCAACCCGCGCGACATGCAGGCGCTGCTTTTGCGCGCGCGCATACGTATCCAGGGCGGCCAGCCCAGGGAGATCAAGGACGCCATCGAAGACCTCAAGGAAGTACTCAAGCAGGAGCCCAACTCGCGCGCCGGTCTCTATTTCATGGCGGAGGCCAATTTCCGCGCCAATCAACCCGAACAGGCGCGCATCTACGCGGCCGAGCTTGAGAGGTATCATCCCGATTATCTTCCGGCAAAGCTGATGCAGGCGCAGATCAGTCTCGTCACGGGCGACGACAAAAACGCGCTCAACCGTTCGAGCGAGCTGCTGGATTTGATCTCTAAGGCCGGGCCGGATCGTAATATCTCGCCGCAGCTGATGACGGAGCTGCGCCTGAAGGCGCTCGTGACGCGCGGCTCCGCTTACCTGCGCATGAACAACACGAAGGCGGCGCGCGCCGACATGGAGGCGGCGCGCGACCTTGCGCCCAACTCGCCCGGCGTCTATTCCAACCTGGCGGCGGTCTCGCTCAAAGAAAACAAGCAGGATGAGGCCGTCTCTCTTTACGAGCGTGCCCTCGATATTGACAAAGCGAACTTCGATGCGCTAAATGGATTAATCAATCTCTACGTCAGTCAAAAACGGTTGGATCAGGCGCACGCGCGCGTAGACCAGGCTCTCATCGCGCAGCCTAATTACGCGTCTCTGCATTACTTGAAGGCGCAGGTCTACGGTTACGACCGAAACGGGCAGGGCGCGGAAGCCGAGCTACGCAAAGCGATTGAGATCGAACCCAATTATCTGCCGGCATATTTCTCGCTCGGCGCGCTCTTTATCAATATGAACCAGCAGGAGCGCGCCATCGCCGAGTATCGACGGATACTGGAGAAGCGGCCCGACGATGCGAGCGCCTACACGCTGATCGGTATGCTCGAAGACAGCCGCCAGAACTTCGACGCGGCGGCCGAGAGCTATCGCAAAGCTCTTGAGCTTGACCCGAACTCGGCGATCGCCGCCAATAACCTGGCGTGGCTCTACGCGTCGCG
This sequence comes from Pyrinomonadaceae bacterium, assembly GCA_035639355.1. Classification (GTDB taxonomy): domain Bacteria; phylum Acidobacteriota; class Blastocatellia; order Pyrinomonadales; family Pyrinomonadaceae; genus DASQYE01. The sequence goes on along the minus strand of DASQYE010000143.1, from coordinate 936 downwards.
TAATATGGGCAACCTGGACGAAGCCGTGCGGCTGGCGCAGGGTATCGTCCAGAAGTATCCGGACCAGGTGGGATTCGTAGACACGCTCGGCTGGGTCTACTACAAGAAGAACCTGTATGCAGCGGCGGTCGAGCAGTTGCAGAAGGTCGTCGCGAAAGACCAGAACAGCGCCACCTATCGCTTTCATCTGGGGATGGCGATGGCGGCGGGCGGCGACAGGGCGGGCGCGAAGCGCGAGCTTGAGCAGGCCCTGCGCCTGGGCGAGGGCAGAAACTTCGCGGATGCGGAGGAAGCGCGCAAGACTTTGGCGACGCTTTAGAGAAGGGCCGGAGAGGCGCGCCGCCGCTTGCGGCCGCTATTCTCCGTGCGGTTTGAAAACCTGTGTTTCTCCTTTGCGGTCAAAAGGGCCCGAGAGGACGCTTGCCCCGTCCCCTGGTTTGCCCCGGCCGCGACGCGGAGATGTTGAAAGTGTGTAGGTCGCTCGCAGGGAAGCCCCCGCGAGCGACGGCGGGCCGAAAAGATAGAGAGAGAATGTGCCCGCCCCTTTCGACGACCGGCAGAAGGAGAGCGCGTGCGCCGCACGGGCGCGCCGCTCGATGCGCGAGCCGTAAGCCCGGAAGGGCTCTTTCACGGCGAGATAGAGATTAAGGAGTGCCGTATATGAGTGTCGAATTCCGCCAGCGAACTCCGGGCGAATACGCCCGTATCATCTGGAAACGCAAGTGGCTCATCATCCTTCCGACCATCGCCATCGCGACGGCCGTCGCCTACGTCGTCCTTCGCTTACCTGACGTTTACGAATCGGTGACGCTCATCGTCGTCAAGCCCTCGACCATCTCGACCTCGGTCGTCCCGACGCTCTCCGACGATACGTTGACGCGCCAGCTCAACAACATCAATCAGGTCGTCACCAGCCGCTCGTCCCTGCAACCCCTG
>DASQYE010000142.1:0-7902 GCA_035639355.1 Pyrinomonadaceae bacterium | reverse complement strand
ATGCGATCCAGCACCTCATCGACCGAGTGCGAGTGGTAGATGACCTGGCGGAAGCGCGCGCCGCCGGTGAGTCCGCGTGTGAACTGCCCGGCGAGCTGCTTCATGCGGCCGACGGCGGCGAACTCGGGCATGTCGGCGCGCAGCAGCTCGAAGTATTCGAGAAGCACCTCGCGCTTCTCTTCGAGCGAAGGCTGGTAGGGCTCGCGCCCCGCGAGCGCGTCTTCGATCTGGCGGAATATCCACGGGTTCGCCATCGCGCCGCGGCCGATGAGGATGCCGTCGCAGTTCGTCTCGCGCCAGCGCTTGAACGCGCCCTCGATGTTGACGACATCGCCGCTGCCCGAGACGGGCACACTCACGGCCTCCTTCACCTGCCGTACCAAATCCCAGTCGGCTAACCCCCGGTAAGCCTGCTCCTTCGTCCGCCCGTGCAGCGCTATGTGCTCGACGCCGCAGGCTTCGGCGAGCCGCGCCGTCTCGACCGCATTGATCGCGTGATCGTAAAAGCCCGCGCGTATCTTGATCGTCAGCGGAATAGTGATCGCCTTCTTAATCTCTTTGAGGATGGCTTCGAGGCGTTCGTGGTCGCGCAGCAGCCCAGAGCCTCCGCCGTGCTTGACGACCTTCGGCGCGGGGCAGCCGCAGTTGATATCCAGTATGTCAGCGCCGACGCTTTCGGCCATCTCCGCAGCCATACGCATACGCTCCGGCTTCCCGCCGAAAATCTGCACGGCGAAGGGGCGCTCGTCCTCACAAAAGCGCATCTGTCGCTTCGATTTCGGGTTGTCACGCGTCAGCCCCTCGACCGAGATGAACTCCGACACGGTCAGGCCGATGCCGCCGCGACGCTTGAGCAGGCGGCGAAAAGACACGTCCGTGACGCCTGCCATCGGCGACAGGACGAGCGGCGGATTTATCTCTACGTCGCGAATCTTGAATGCTTTCATCATCGCCTCGGATAGCGCGGCCCGACAGAAGCAGCCTGTGCGTTTTCCTCTCGCGGCCTCAAACTTCTCTGTCCGTTTCCTCTCGCGGCCCTCTAACTTCTTCAGACAGAGATCGACTCGCCCGTAGACGACGTGGCGCTTTCGCCGCCGTCTGGCCCGGGCTCTTCCGTATAGACCTGTTTCTCGCCGGTCTCCAATTGGATGACGACGCGAGCGTACTGGGCCGCCTGCCGCGCCGCCGTGCGTGCCAACCCGGCATCGCCCCGGCCAACGGCCGCGAGCGCCCGGTCGCCCATCGTCTGTGCCGTCTGCCTTAACTGGTTTATCTGCTCCTGTATCTCTTCATCCATCATAAGGGTTATAACTGCTCTGTGTCCCCTGTGGAGTCGATTTGCGCTGCGGGCGCGAGCGCCGGTTTATTGACAAGCGCCGCAGGCATCCACTAGCTTCTCTTTAAAGAACGGGATTATAGCAAATGCAGCACAGGCTTATCCAAAGCGTCGGCATCGCGTGGACGGTTCTTTACGCCGCCTTCATCATCTGGGTTTACGCGACCGAGCCGCGCACGCTCAAAGATGTGGCTACGACCGCGCAGGTCGCGGCCGGGACATACGAGGTGGATCAGGGGAGGTTCGATGCGGCGCTGATGCTTTTCAGGCGCGAGCAGTTTCGCGCGGCGCGCGACGAGTGGGGCCGCGCCGACCCGGCGCAGCGCGATGCGCGCACCCAATTCTACATCGCTTACGCTTTTTACCGCGAAGGCTGGGGACGCATCTACAACGACGATGCGTTGTTCAGGCAGGGGCTTGAGGCTGCGGGGCGCGCCATCGCTCTAGCGCCTCAGGGAACGCTGACGGTGGACGACCCGGACTTGCGCATACACACAGCGGCCGAGCTGAAAGCGGAGCTTGAGCAGGGCACTGAGCGCAGCCTCGGAGACCTTAACCCGCTGAGGGTGCTGCGCGAGCGTAAATGAGGATGACCGCCACACACGTTTCAAGAAATCGCGCGCTCGTGCGCTTCGTCTTGCTGCCGATGCTCTTTTTGACAGTGGCGCTGCTGGGCGGCCTGCGCGTTGACGGCGAGACGCGCGCCTTCATCTTCGTCCCGCCCCCGCTCGTGACGCTCATCCTCGCCGTGCTGCTCATATCGCTGTTCGCGCGCGGGCGTCTCATAGAATTCGGGCGCTGGATTTCGAGCGCTCATCCGATAGCGGTCAACATCTCGCACGCGCTGACGCTTCTCTCGCTCTTCTTCGCTTCGGCGCAGGCTTTCAATTCCGTATTGCCCGAGCGCGGGCTGATGTTCTGGCTCTTCTCTCTCTTCTTCATGTGGACGCTCTGGAATAACCAGTTTTCGCAGTTCGACGCGCGCAGGCTCGTGCGCAGCCTGGCCGTGCTGTTCGGCACTGCGTTTGCGCTCAAGCACATGCTGCTCGCCGCGCTCTACGCGCCGGAGGGCGGATGGTTAAAGCGTATCACTGGCGTGCTCCTGGAGGGCGTTTCGCTCGGCACGCTGGAGGCCGAAAGGTTCGCTCCCGCCACAGGCTATATCTCTTTCTTCACGCTGGCGCTCTACGTCGGGGGGCTGCTGTTGATGACGCCTGCGCCCGCTGATGGAACGGATACGGAAGAGGGCGAGAAGCATATTTTGCGCGCTTACAGGAGACTCTCGCCGATTGAACGTCGAAGAGTGCTCGCGGCAATCGGGCAAGAGAGCGCGGCCGAGAGGGCTGTCGAAGCGGAGGAAGCGATCCTGGAGCTGACGGACGGCAATCTGACGGCCGACGCGATGGGGCTGCCTTCGGAGGAAACAATCGTCGCGCGCAAAGACGAGAGCTGACGAGCGTTTGTGTGCGGCCAGGGCCGGGGCCGTCCACCTTTCCCTGCTTCAAAGCTTGAGGCCGCATGAAGCATTACGGCTCATGCGGCCTCTGAAAAAAGGTTTCGGGTGCTCTCGCTCTCTGCGCAGAGAGAGAGCTTTTACCAGTTGACGATCAACTCTTCGGACGCCTGCCAGGCGGGAACGTCCTGGCGTATAGAGACGCGCTGTAGCTTCTCCGGATGGGCCAGGAGGCGTCCGGCTCCGAGCGCGACCGACGCCAGCGGCTCGTCGGCCGTCGCGACGTGAAGGCGCAGCTCCTGTTGAAGGCGCTCGGCCATGCCGTCCAGGAGCGCGCCGCCGCCCGTCAGGATTATTCCCGTGTGATAAATGTCGGCCGTAACGTCCGGCTGCGACTCTTCGATCACGCGCCGCGCGCCCGCGACCAGCTCGCTGATTACGGGCTCCAAGGCTTCACAGACCTCCGTGCTCGAAAGCTCTACGGCTTTGGCCGATCCGTCCGTCAGGTCTTTACCGACGACCTCCTTGTAACGCTCCTTAAACGGCTCATTGCCGTTCGCAGCAGCAGAAGAAGATGAGCGCGCCGTGCCCAGCTCCTTCTTGACCTCTTCGGCCATTCGCTCGCCGATCTGCATAGTATGCTTGTTGCGTACATAATCGCGTATGGCTTCGTCCATGGTGTTTCCGGCCGAGCGCAAGCTGACCGAAGAGACGACGGCCGCCGAAGCGATGATGGCGATATTGGTCGTGCCGCCGCCGATGTCTACGACCAGGTGCGCGCGCTCCTCTTCAAAATCGAGTCCCGCGCCGAGCGCCGCCGCCAGCCCCTCGTCAACCAGATCGACGCGCGTCGCTTTGGCGTCGTGCGCCGCGTCGCGCACCGAACGCTGTTCGAGTGCGGTCGAAGAGCCGGGCACGCCGATCACAAGGTGGCTGCGCTTGCTGTGCCCGCCGTGAACGCGATTGATGAAGGCGCGCAGCATCTTTTCCGTGACCTCGAAATCCTCGATCGTGCCGCCACGAACGGGACGGTGCACCTCCGTATCGCGTGGCTCGCGACCGAGAAGCTTGAAGGCTTCCGCGCCCACGGCCAAGACCTCCCCGGTGTACTTGTGGATCGCGACCGTAGACGGCTCGTTGAGGACTACGCCCCGGCCCGGTGCGTAGATGAGCGTGTTCACCGTGCCGAGGTCGATCGCCAGATCGTCCGTAAAAAAGCTGCTCAGTATGTTCATGTCCTTCAAAACTCCCTGAAGTCCGCCCGGTGATGTACGAGGATAAACTGATTCACAGGGGTGGGAGCAACCCGTATGCCAGTCGTATAACTGCTATGAAACCCGGCCCATGAAAGGTTGCTGCGTTCGTTTCTGAAACGATTTCGGGAGCACGCTTTTTGCGGCGGCGCTCTAAAAACGGACGCCGCTCGCCCGCAGGGCGGCCCGTTTTTAGCGAGGAAAGCCTGAAATATAGGCGCGCATCCTCAGATAAGGCGCAAAAGCGGCAGGCGTAGATTGTAGCGCCCGCGCCTCATGCTTGGACGAGCACACGCCGGGCAGCGAAGCCACCTTATAGGGCTTTTGCTCATTCGGCCGGTTCGTTTGAGAGCGCAGTATCGCCGATTATCTCGTAAAGGTCTGGGGCTTCGCGCCTGGAAGTCTGGCGGGCGGAGGGCAGGGCCAAAACGCGTATCACGAGCAAACGGTTACGGCGGCGCAGGCTGATCTCGTCTCCGGCGCGAACCGTGCGCGAGGACTTGGCGGGCGCGCCGTTGACCAGTACGGCCCCGGCCTCGCACAACTCCTGCGCCAGGCTTCGACGCGGGCACAGGCGGCTCGCTTTGAGGAACAGGTCAAGACGCATAAGAACGAAGGGATGAGGGCGGAGGGCGGAGGGATGAATTGGATTGAGTGATTCAACTGACGCATTCACTCAATCATTCATCCCTCCGCCCTCATCCTTCATCCCTTCCTTAGGGTCGCTTGTTGTCGGACTTTTTTTCGGTGGTGTTGACGGTCGTGGTCGCAGCCGGTTTGGGAGCGATGTTGAGCAGGGGCTCTACGGCCGAGCGATACGGTTCGCTGACCTTGATGTAGGCCTCCGTGCGCAGCTGTTGCAGGTACTCTTTACGATTCTTCTCGCTGCGCTCCATGGTGATCGCTTCGCGCACGCGATTTTCGTTGTAGGTGGCTTCGCTGCCCGGCGTGCGCTCGTCAACGCGCAGGATTTGGTAGCCTTCGTTGGTGCGTATAGGCTCCGTCACCCCGCCCGCCTGCGTATTCTTGATCGCGGCCGCGATGTCCTCGCGCAGACTGGGGACTTCAAACGTGCCGACCTTGCCCTTGGTCTGCGCGGCGACGCGAGCGCTCCCCTCCTCGCGTTCCGAATTGGCGACAGCCAATGTACCGAAGTCCGCCCCATTGCGCGCCTGCGCCACTAACTGGTTGGCGCGAGCGCGCACCTCTGCCTCCGGCTTGCCGGCCAGGCTCAGAAAGATTTCCGAGAGCGTGACGCTTTCCGGTTTGCGAAACGCGTCGCGGTGCGCTTCGTAATACCGCTTCAACTCGTCCTGGCTCAGGCCGTAAAAAATCTTCGCATCGACCTCGCGTTGAATGACGAAGCTTTTCATGATCTCGTTGCGCAGCGACGAACGAATCTCGGCGAGGTCGAGACCGGACTGCCGCATCGCCGTCTCAAGCTCGGCAAGGGTTTTGAGGCCCTGGCGATTCGCTTCCTCCAGGATGCGCTTGTTGACCTCCGCTTCGACATCGGCCGTCATATCAAGCTCTTTGCCCTTCTGCAAAAGGAGCTGCTCGTTAATCAGGCTGGCGATCAGCTCGGGCTGGCGGCGCGTGACATCCTCGGTCGCCTGCTGTTCGGTGACGCCCTGCTGAACTCGCGCTTTGATCGCTTCGTTCAGCTCGCGCCTGACGCGCGAAAGAGTGATTACATCGTTATTGACCTGCGCCACAACCTGGTCGATGATTTGCGGCTCGCCCTCCTGCGAGAGCGCCGTCGGGATGAAAACGAATAAAATAAGAGCGAAAGCAATGATCCAGGGCCAGCCTCTTAATTTTAACTTCACAGTTCTTATACTCCTTAAAAAAGGTAATCAGCACTCGGCAACCAGTTTTCAGTTTTTACTGACAAACTGATTACTGAATACTGATTAGTTTCAATTTTAATCCGTCGCACGAACTTCGAGCAACACCCGGCGGGCCGTTTCGAGCACGCGCCCCGCCTCTTCTTCGCCCAAATCGAGGCGCAGCACGCCGCTCGGCGTAAAGCTGGCACCCTTATGCGAGCTTACCAGCGCCATGAGCTTATCGGGCGCGACGCGCGCCTTCTCGCTCAATTTAAAAGCGACGCCGCCGGCCGTTTTATCAATCGAGACGACGCCCGTCTCTTCGGCCTGGCGGCGCAGTCGCGCGTAGGCGAACAGGCTCTCGACCGATTGCGGCAGCCGCCCGTAGCGATCCTCTATCTCGGCACGGATGACGGAAATCGTCTCCTCGTCACGCGCCGACGATACACGCTTGTAGGTTCTGAGCCGCTGGCCCATGTCCGATATGTAGTCTTCGGGGATGGCGACATCGACGCCGAGGTTGATGGAGACGCTTGTTTCGTCCTCGACCGCCTCGCCGCGCAGCTCCGCCACAGTCCGCTCCAGCATCTGCGTGTAAAGATCAAACCCGAGCGCGTCCATATGTCCCGACTGCTCGCCGCCCAACAGGTTCCCGGCCCCGCGCAATTCCAGATCGAGCGCCGCGATGCGAAAGCCCGCGCCGAGGTCTGAGAACTCTCGAATCGCCGCGAGACGATGGCGAGCGATGGGCGACAGGCCCTGTTCCGACGGTATCAACAGATAGGCATAGGCGCGGCGGTTGGAGCGGCCCACGCGCCCGCGCAGTTGATAGAGCTGCGAAAGACCATACGTATCGGCACGGTTTATGATGATAGTGTTGGCGCGGGGGATGTCTATGCCGTTCTCTATAATGGTGGTCGCAACCAGCACGTCATATTTATAATCGACGAAATCCAGCATCACTCGCTCCATCTCCTTCTCGTTCATCTGCCCGTGGCCGACAGCCAGGCGGGCCTGCGGAACGAGCCTCTGGATGAGCGCGGCGATGGTCTCTATGGATTCAACGCGATTGTGTATAAAGAAGACCTGTCCGCCGCGCCCAAGCTCAAGCTCTATGGCGCTCTTGATGACGGATTCTGAGAACTGCACGACCTGCGTTTGGATGGCGAGGCGATCGCGCGGCGGCGTCTCTATGAGCGACATGTCTCGAAGGCCCATCACGCTCATGTTGAGCGTGCGCGGAATGGGCGTGGCCGAGAGCGTGAGCACATCGACGCGCTTCTTCAACTGCTTGAGCCGTTCCTTGTGCGCCACGCCGAAGCGCTGCTCCTCGTCCACGACGACCAGCCCGAGGTCACGAAAGCGCACGTCCTTTGAAAGCAGCCGGTGCGTGCCGATGACTATGTCTATCTCGCCCGCCTCGATACTCTTGGTTACGGCCTTCTGTTCCTTCTGTGAGCGAAAGCGAGAGAGAAGCTCTATCTTCACGGGAAAGGCCGCGAAGCGCGAGCGGAAGGTCTCGTAATGCTGGTAGGCCAGCACGGTCGTCGGCGTCAGCACGGCCACCTGCTTGCCCTCCATCACGGCCTTGAAGGCGGCGCGCATCGCCACCTCCGTCTTGCCGTAACCGACATCGCCGCACAGCAGGCGATCCATAGGGACGGCCTCTTCCATATCGTGCTTCACGTCTTCGATGGCGGTCTCCTGATCTGGCGTCAGGACGTACTCGAAGCCCTCTTCAAACTCCCCCTGCCATGGCGAGTCGGCGGCGAAGGCGTAGCCCCCGACCAGCTTGCGCTCCGCGTAGAGACGCAGCAGCTCGTCGGCCATATCGCGCATCGCGCGCTTGGCCTTGGCCTTGGTCTTCTGCCAGCCGAGCCCGCCCAACCGGTCAAGCTGCGGCTGATTCCCTTCCGCGCTCGAATACCTCTGCACCAGGTCGAGCCGTTCGACGGGGACGTACAGCTTCGCGTCGTCCGCGTAATAAAGCAGCATGAACTCGCCGCGCCGGTTCGGGCTCAGCTCAAGCGT
>DASQYE010000141.1:0-12069 GCA_035639355.1 Pyrinomonadaceae bacterium | reverse complement strand
CATCAACCCGGTCGAATTGCGTATGCACCTTGAGTTCCTGGCTTCGGACGAGCTGGGCGGGCGCTACACCTTAAGCCCCGGCATCAACATCGCCGCGCGTTATCTGGCTTCGCGGCTCGCCGCCTACGGCTTTCGCGGGGCGAGCCCCGACGGCTCTTTCATGCAGCGCATCAACCTGGTCTCGACCCGTCCCGTACCGGAGAAGACGACGCTCGCGCTCAAGCTGAAGGGAAAGGACGCGGACTATCATTACGGCGATTTTATTACGAGCGCGACCGCCGGCGGCACGGCCTCGGGCGCGCTCGTCTTCGTAGGCTACGGCGTCTCGTCCGTCAGGCAGAAGCATGATGATTATCGCGGGCTAGACGTGAAGAATAAGATCGTCGTCGTCGCGCCGGGCGCACCACGCGGCGTCGATTCGTCAAGGCTCGACAGGTCGGAGGAGGAAGAGGGCGCGGCGCGCGCGCACGGCGCGGCAGGAGTGCTATATCTTCCGGCCTCGTATCGCGCCGCCGACATGAGAAAGCCCGACTTCAGGGAGCGCGCGCTGAACCGCGAACGCGTCAGGCTGGCGGCGAAGAACGACCCGCAAATCCCTAACATCGTTCTCACTCCGCCGGTCGCCGACTCTGTGCTTGCGCCGCTCGGCGTCAACCTCGACCAGCTGCTCAAAGTGGCCGACGCGGGAGGGCCGCTTGAGCCCCGCGAGATCGACGGTTCGGCACGATTCACGCTCACGCTGGAAGAGACCAAAGCCGTCACGCAGAACGTTGCCGGCGTCCTTGAAGGCACGGACCAAAGCCTCAAGAATGAATACGTCGCCCTGAGCGCCCATTACGATCACCTGAAGACGGGACGGCGCGGCGAGATTTATCCGGGCGCGGACGACGACGGCTCCGGCACGGCCGCCGTGCTCAATATCGCGCGCGCTTTCTCCATGGAGCGCCCTTCGCGCTCCGTGCTCGTGATCTTTCACGCGGGCGAGGAGCTGGGCCTGCTCGGCTCCGAGTACAATGCGGACGTTGCTCCCGTCGTGCCGCTCGACCGCATCGTCGTCGATCTCAACATAGATATGATCGGGCGCTCGCGGCCCGTCGGGGATACTGACCCGCGCAACGCAGAGCTTTCGGCCCCCGACGCCATTTACATCATCGGCGCAGACCGCATAAGCAAGGAGTTGCACCAGCTCAGCGAGCAGACCAACTCTGATTTCGAGAAGCTGAAAATCGATTACAGGTACAACGACCCGAACCATCCCGACCAGTATTACTTTCGCTCAGATCATTGGAACTACGCCAAGCACGACATCCCTATAATCTTTTACTTCGATGGCGTCCACGCCGATTACCACCAGCCCACGGACACCATCGACAAGATCGATTTCGAGAAGATGACGCGCGTCGCCCGGCTGGTCTTCGAGACGGGCTGGCGCGTCGCCAACCTGGATCACCACTTAACGAAGGGATGAGGGATAAGGGATGAGGGATGAACAAATGCCTTTCATTCATCCCTCATCCCTTATCCCTACTTTTGCTTATGGCTGACGAACAATCGACACGTGACCGCGTGCGCGCGCTGGTGCGCGACGTACTCAATAACGCGCTCCCTGCGGAGGATGAAGCGGCGAGTGGGCCGGTGAGCGGCGCTACTCCTCTTCCTCCTGCTGCGACAGAGCCCTACGGCGCGGGAGCGACCGGCGCGCCGCCGACGGGACGTTTTATAGAGACCGCGCCGGCCACGGATGCTGCGCGCGAGCCGGAGTTCGCGCGCGACGAATCGTCCAAGATGGTGATTACGGAGACGGACGTGCGCGGGCTGGAAGAGGGGGCGCGATTGCGCATCGCGGAGGGCGCGCGCCTGACGCCGCTCGCGGCCGACATCGTGCGCGAGCGGCGCATAGAGCTTGTGCGACGCGTGCCTCGTCGCGGCTCCGGCCAAACAAAGATGGTCGCCGTCGGCGCGGATCACGGCGGCTTCAGGATGAAGGAAGAGCTGAAAGCCCTGCTCGCCGAGTTGGGCCATCGCGTCCGAGATTACGGCACAGACTCCGAAGAGGCCGTTGACTATCCTGACTTCGCCCACCAGGTGGCGCGCGCCGTGGCGGACGGGGTGGCCGATCTGGGCATCATCATAGACGGCGCGGGCGTCGGCTCCTGTATGACGGCCAACAAAGTGCCCGGCGTGCGCGCCGCCGCCTGCTACTCGGCGGCGGTCGCCCGAAACTCGCGCGAACACAACGACGCCAACGTGCTCACGCTCGGAAGCAAGACCGTAACCAGCGCCGAGATGCGCGAGATCGTCGCCGCGTGGCTCTCCACAGAGATCAGCGAAGACCGCCATCGCAAGCGCGTCGCCAAAATCACAGCCGTCGAGCGTCAGTACAGCAGCTGAGACGCTTCACGAATTTTTTCGGAAACCGGGTCTACAAGGAGCACTAGAAGATGCACAGGGGATTTCCACGGGCGGCGACGCTCTTGCTCTTAATGACATTGACCGTCTCGGCTGTAGCCGTGCAGAAGGGCACGCGTGTGGTGCGTCGCGTACGCTTTGCGCCCGGCCGCACCACCGCAGTCTTGAAGGGCAAGGCCCGCTGGGGAACAAGCTACATCTATGTCCTGCGCGCTCGCGCCGGGCAGCAGCTTACCGTCCACGTCGCGGGCGTTCCGGTCTTCCGCATCGTCGCGCCGGGCGCGCGCAATTACGAGGCGCTTGAGGGCGCGGACAACGTGAAGGACTGGTCGGGCGAGCTGCCCTTGAGCGGAGACTACAAGATCAACCTCGGCCACGCAGACGACGCATATACGGACGCACCCTACGCGCTTGAGGTGACGATTCGATAGAAGCGGTCTCTACTAGCAACACCGGACAGTAGGCTCATCCGCGAGGGGAAGCGAACCACGCGACTTCCGCCCGGCGAGCATACTTGCCAGCTCCGTTCCGGTGCTAAGGCGATGTGGAGTACAATAGGCGACAGCTTACCGGTTTCAGGGGCTTTCAAATCTTTTGACCGTGCTTGGGCGGTCAGCTTTTCGGGAGAGCTTGCGGTCATGTCTTATGCACACAACGGCGATCTGGAACGCCTCGTCGAGCAGATAACGGATGTGATCGTCGCGCGCCTGAACGGTCAGGGCGAAGATCAGTCGGCGATGTGCGGGTGCACGTCCGAGTGCTTCAATCGCTGCCCGGAGCGTATGCACAGGGTCGTGGACGCGGGCGCGTCGCGCATCGGACTGGTGCTCGGAGAGACGGCGAAGGCGGGCGACTGGGCCAGCCTGATCGACCACACTCTCCTCAAGCCGGAAGCGACCGAAACCGACATCAAGCGCCTATGTGAAGAGGCCGCGCGCTTTCATTTCGCCTCTGTGTGCGTGAACCCGACCTGGGTGCGCGCCTCCGCCTGCCACCTGCAAGGCACGAGTGTTCCCGTCTGCACTGTGATCGGTTTCCCTTTGGGTGCGACGCTGCCCGACGTGAAGGCTTATGAGGCGCGCCGAGCTATCTTCGACGGCGCGCGCGAAGTCGATATGGTCATCAACATAGGCGCGCTAAAGAGCAATGACGATTGCGCCGTCGAGCACGACATACGATCCGTGGTGGAGGTCGCGCACGAGACGGGCGTCGTCTGTAAGGTGATAATAGAGACTGCTCTCCTGACGGACGAAGAGAAGGTCAGAGCATGCCTTGCGGCCAAGCGTGCGGGCGCTGACTTCGTCAAGACCTCGACCGGATTCTCAAAGGGCGGCGCGACAGTCGCGGACGTGGCGCTGATGCGGCGCACGGTCGGCGCTGACCTGGGCGTCAAGGCTTCGGGCGGCGTCAAGGGTCTTGAGGATGCGCGCCGCATGGTCGAAGCGGGCGCGACACGTATCGGCGCGAGCGTCGGCGTCAAGATCGCGCAGGAAGCGGCGAGCCGAAACTACGGCGGCACAGTCGCCGCATATTAGAGCCTGCCGTAAAAAGAGCAGCCTCATGTCCTCCCACCTGGATTAGGGGCGGCGCGCGCTTTTCCCGGCGCGGCCTCTCTGAATCTCGCCAGCCTCTCTTGAAAAGCAGTGCTTTCAGGGCTATGCTCGCAGGCGTTCTCCACAAAAACAGGTTTCTAGGATGATCGAACGAATGGCAGCAAAGCATAATGTGCTGGCAGTTATCCTGGGCGGAGGTGTGGGCACGCGACTGTTTCCGCTGACGCATCAACGCTCGAAGCCCGCCGTGCCCCTGGGCGGCAAGTACAGGCTGGTAGACATCCCAATCTCGAATTGCATCAACTCGGATGTCATCAAAATCTTCGTGCTCACGCAATACAACTCCGCTTCTCTGAATCGTCACATCGCGCGCACCTATCGCTTCTCGCCGTTTGCGGACGCCTTCGTCGAAATCCTGGCCGCCGAGCAGACGCCCGAGAATCGACAGTGGTTCCAGGGCACTGCGGACGCCGTCCGGCAGGTTCTACCGCACATACGCGACTGGGGCATAGATACGCTGCTCATTCTTTCGGGCGATCATCTGTACCGTATGGACTACGGCAAATTTCTGGCGCGCCATTACGAGACGAAGGCGGACGTGACGATCTCCGTCATCCCCGTCAGGGGCGACACGGCCAGCGAGTTCGGCCTGCTCAAGACCGACCCGGAGGGGCGCATTATAGAGTTCAGCGAGAAGCCCGAGGGCGCGGCCCTGGAAGCGATGAAGGTCAACACGGCAGACCTCGGCCTGAGCCCGGAGGAGGCGCAGGCTCGGCCATACCTGGCCTCTATGGGAATCTACGTCTTCAAGTACGACCGGCTGGAAAAGATTCTGGCGCAGGATGCTTCGTGGCTGGATTTCGGGCGCGAGGTCATCCCGGCGATGATCGAGAGCGGCCACGTGCAGGGCTTTCTGTTCGACGGCTACTGGGAAGACATAGGGACGATCAATGCTTTCTACCAGGCCAACCTGGATATGACCGCGCCCGTCCCTAAGTTCAATTTCTTTGACGCCGGCGCTCCGATCTTCACGCGCGCTCGCTATCTTCCGCCGTCCAAGATACACGACTCGGAGATACGCGATTCCTTCGTCAGCGAAGGCAGCATTATCACGGGAGCGCATATCCTTCAATCGGTCGTCGGCCTCAGAAGCCGTATAGAGCAGGGCGCGCGGATCGAGGCGACGATCATGATGGGCGCGGATTATTACCAGTCTATCGATGACATGAAGGCCGACCTCGCCGACGGCGTCCCGCGCATAGGCGTAGGGCGCGGCACGATCATCCGCCACGCCATCATAGACAAGAACGCGCGCATAGGTGAGGACGTGCGCCTCGTCAACGAGAGCGGCGTCGAACATTCGGATGGCGAGGGAGGCAGCTACTACATACGCGAGGGCATCATCATCGTGCCCAAGAACGCGACGATCAAAGACGGCACGGTCGTCTGAAAGTAAGAACCTGGGGCCTTGAGGTAAAAGCCAAGGGCTAATGAGCAAATCGCCTGCGATCTTTATCAAAGGTCGCAGGCGATTCGTCTCGGTTAGGTGAATTGATCTTTCAGTTGGTGAACGGGCGGCGGCGCAGTTCCGGTCTCTGCGGCGTCTGCTGCTGTTGCTGTGGGCCGCCTTGCGCTGCCGTCCCGCCCGTCGCGGCGCTTGAGATGTAGCTGTCGCGGGCGCGCACGACCAGCCCCGGCTGGTTGACTCGCACTCTGATCTGGCGACGCTGCCCGGCCTGCGCCGTCGCCTTCGGGTAGTAGCCAAGGCTGTACTGGCGACGCAATTCCTCCGCGATCAGCGCGAATGCCTGCGAGATATTGCGTACGCTGTCGGCGCGATAGCCGCGCGCGCCCGTCTTCGATGCCAGGTCGCGCAAGTAAGCATCAGCGCGCGCATATTCGTTACTGGTAGTCCCGGTTCCGCCCCCGCCTCCACGTCTGCCGCCGCGCCCGATAATGATGCCGCCCGGCCCGCCGCCGCCGACTCTGCCCCCGCCCAAAATATCAATCAGAATATCCATAGGAGAATTGCCGGAGCGTCGTCCCGGATACGGCCACGATCCTCCTCCTCCACCACCGCCGCCACCGGCTCCCTGCATGTCCCCGTAGGTATCGTACTGCACCGGATAGATGAGCGCGTCCAGCTCCTCGGCGTCGCGCACTGTGCTCTCGTAGCTGGCGCGTTTGCTCGTCGTATCGACGCCGTCCGTGAAGACTACGATGGCCTTGCGCCCGTCTATACGATTGAAGCGTTGGTTGATGACCAGATCGATCGCATCGTAGAGCCGCGTGCCGTCGCCTGTTCTCGTGCGTCGAATCGCATTGCGCAGTGTGTTGCGATCATTGGTCGCCTCGGCCAGCACTTTGACATCGTCATTGAAGGAGACGACCAGCACGCGATCATCGGGGCGCAGCTGGTCTATGAAGGCGAGCGCCGCGTCCTGTATCTCTTCCATCTTGAAGCGGGTCGAGCCGCTAGTGTCTATGACGAGCGCCACCGTGAAAGGCTTTTCGACCGAGGCGAAGTACTTGACCTCCTGCTCGACGCCGTCCTCGAAGATGCGAAAGTTCTCCTGTCGCAAGTCCGGCACGTACTTGCCCGCGCGATCCATCACGGTGACGGGAACGGTGACGAGCGTCGTATTGACGCGCACCACGTCGCCCTCGCCCACCTCTTCCGGCTCATTGCTGGCCGGGGCGGACGAAGCGGTCGTGCTCGGGGTGTTCCCGCCCGTGGCTGCGCCGCCGAGCGTCGGTGGGCGCGAAGAATTTGTCCTGGGCGGCGCGGGCGCGGTCGGCGTGCTCGGCGCGGTCGTCTGACCGACGCGGCGCGCGCGCGTCTGCGCTCTTCCCTGTGGCGATAGCAAGACGAAAAGGGAGAGGAGCAGGCAGAAGGCGGCGATCTTTCTCATGGCTGATAGGCTCCTAAGCGGGTAGCGCCGTTCAGTCGCCGGACGGCGTTCGTAATCTTTGATGCGCGCGGCGTCAAAGAGATGCTTTTTTCTTTCCAGGGAACTCGGCGTAGGAGGAGAGAATCGAACGCTGATGTAAGAGCATAATACCGGAACAGGGCCGCAGGCAAGCGATGATGAAACATGAAGCCCTGCCTTCGATAATACTGAGCCACAGCGGCGCGCGCCATGAACAGCCATCTTCGAGCATGAGAGGAATGCTTTTAGCCCGTCCCTGTGCCGCGACCGGCGCGCGTCAGCCCCCTTCGTCCGGGGGTGCGCTCGTCGTGATCGAGTTGAAGATGAAGGGGAACGTGCCCCACGTCTGGCCGCGATGCTGCGGTCGAAAGCCGAAGACGATGACGCGCCCGCTGCCGAAGGGGACTTCCGCGAGCGCTATCTTTCCGGCGATGCGGCCTTCGCCGAGCAGCCAGCCGGAACGCAGCACGCCCTGCCCTGCATAGCGCGCGACGACGCGCACGCTGCTGCCGCTGCTGCTCTGCGCGTCCGTCACTTCAAAGGCCGAGCTGTTGATAAAGTATGCGTCCACTTTGCGCGCCAGCCCGGCGGCCAGCGGGTGCGTGGTCACGACATCGAGCGAGAGAATCGAGCCGGGGCAGTAAAATACAGATGTCTTGATGTCTTCCAGGATATTGCGAAGCGGGAAGGGCGCGCGCCGCCCGCCTGCTCCCTTCCCCGGCGGAAGAGTGAAATACTTGATCGCCAGCTCCGCAGAGGCGTCGAAGCAGACGAGCGTGCCGCCCTCTTCGACGAAGCGGCGCAGGTTATCGACGCCGCCGCGCGTGATGCCGCCCGTGAATTCCGCAGGGTAGCTGCCCGGCTCGCGGCCCTCTACGATCTCCTTGGCGCGCTGCGACGGCAGGATAATCACGTCGTAGCGGTCGCGTAGGTTTCCGTCGCGCACCTCCGCGTCGCGAACGCTACGATAAGGCACGCCGAAGGTATCGAAGACAAAGCGCGTCCAGCCTTCATCCATAGAGCTCGTCCAGCTTCTATAAAGCCCTGTGCGGACGGAGCGCCTGATCGGATTGGGGAACTTGAGAACAGAATTCGGCTCGACGGGGAGCCCCAGGTCTTTATGCACCTCCGCCTGGCTTGAGATGAGCTTCAAGCGTCTTTCACTGATGGGCTCTTTGATAGAGGCGACGGCTTGAGTCTCCACGCCCATCTGCATCGGCAGCGTCCAGCCGGCGACATCGTATGGATGCTCGGCCTCGCCGCCGGGCGCGCGCCGGTCGGGGTAGACCTGCGGCTCGAAGAGCGCCCGCACGTTCGAGCCGTAAGGCTGCGCCAGGAAAACGATGAAGCTACCGGCCGGGATCTCTTCGGCTACCATCGCCGGGCCGTCAAGCGCTCCCTCGACCGATTGTGGCTGGCCCTCTTTCCTATAGCCGCCGGAAAGGGTGATCCGCTGCGGCGCGGTTGAGAGGCTGTTGCTGCTGTACTCTACGTGCAGTTCCCGTTCGAGCCTGTAGACCTCGACGCCCTGCGCCGTGAGAGCGCCGATCATCCTGGCGACCGCTTCATCACGGCTGCGGCCCGCCGGAATCAAGTAGGCGAGCGGCGCGTCGGCCGACACGCTCAGGTTGGCGCGACCCAGCTCGTAGAAATTGCGCAGGTAGCTTGCGCGGTATTTCGCCGCCATCGAAAGTATAGAGCGCGCCGCCACCATCTCCATCGCCATTATGTCGCGCGGTCTCCACAGCCCGCCCGTCCACGGCTCAGGAAAGTTCGTGGCGGACTGAAGCGCCGACGGCATGCCGCGCGAAGTCGCCCTGAACAGTTGATCGCGCGTGACGGTGACGGGGGTCATCAGTCGAGCGCTCGCCGCTTCCGATAGGATGCCGATGGAGTTGTGATAGTAGGGAGCGGTGCGAAAACCGCCGTGCCACCACGTATCATAAAGCGCGTTGGTGATGACGCCGCGAAAGTTTGCCGCCTGTAGGTCTGCCGCGACCTTGTAGCCTAGAAGGCCGACCTGCCGCAACAGCAGCGGCGCGATCAAAGGATTCGGCGGATCGTGGAAGGGCGGAATGAAGAAGCGCGAGCCCGTCATGCCCTGCTGGTGTACGTCGTAGACGATCTGCGGAAACCATTCTTTCCAGAATAGAGTGGTGATCGCCTCCGTCTCCTTCAGGTTAATCATGAACCAGTCGCGGTTGTCGTCATGACCGGCATAATGGTGGTAAAGTTCGGGCGGTTCCTTGCCCTCGTAGGGAGTCGAGAGAGTGCGGCGATACCAGTCGGCGACGATATCTATGCCGTCCGGGTTGGCCGACGGGATAAGGATTAGAATAGTGCTGCGAAGAATCTCGCGCGTCTCTTCGTCAGCGGCCGTGGCCAACTCGTAGGCGAGCTGCATGGACATCTGCGAGGCGACGATCTCGGTCGAGTGAATAGAGCAGGAGATGGCGACGACCGTCTTGCCCTGTTCGACCAGTCGATCGCGCTCGGCGTCGGCGCTCGCCAGGCGTGGGTCGGCGAGCCCGCGCTGGACGGCTTTGTACTTTTCCAGATCGCGTATATTCTCTGGCGCGCTGATGAAGGCGACGATAAGGGAGCGTCGCAGGGTCGTCTCGCCTATGCTCTGAACCAGCACGCGCTCGCTCGCAGCGTCTAGACGCGAAAAGTAGTCCGTGATCTGTCGCCAGTCGGCGATCGTGCGGTCATCGCCGGGCGAAAACCCGAGTACGCTTCGCGGGCTCGGGATCGAAGTCTCCTCGGCGCGTGCTGCTGCTGCGCTCGTTGCCTGGGCCGTGAGCGGGCGGGCCGCCGTAGCAGCAGCAGTAGTAATCCGGGTAGTGGCGGCGGCGATCAGTGGGGAAGCGATTAAGATAAGGACGGCGAACACGAACCGATGACGAGCCATTCCGAACACCCTTCGAGTGAAATGGTTGATGACGGGGGCGTAGCTACTAAAGGGGCGCGCGTGCCTGAGTCTAGCATAGTAGCGCGACCATCGCTCAGCGGGCGCTTTCTATACTGGTGGTCTCTGTTCGTTGCCGCGATACTGCTGCTAATACTTGGCCCACCCGTGCTGCTCGTCGCCTGGGCCGTCAACCGCCGCGAGTGGGTTTATCCGTGGGCCCTTTTCGGCGCGCGCGCCTGGCTGCGTTTGAGCGGCATGAGGGTTCGAGTGCGCGGCATGGAGCATCTGTCGCCGCAGGAGACCTACGTCTTCATCTCGAATCATAGATCATATCTGGACACGGCGACGCTCTTCGGCCATCTCGGCCGGCGCATAGGCGTACTGGCGAAGAAGGAGCTGCTGAAAGTCCCAATACTCGGTTACGGCATGGGCTACGTCAACATCATGGCGATCGATCGCTCGAATCGCCAGCGCGCCATAGAGACCGTACAGGCGGCGACGGCGCGCATCCGCTCAGGCGTCTCCTTTGGCGTCTTTGCAGAGGGCACGCGCGCTCCCCTGGGCAAGATGCTGCCCTTCAAGAAGGGCGCGTTCTACATGGCGATTGAAGCGGGCGTACCGATCGTGCCGGTCGCGATGAAGAATACGGACGTGTTGATGGGTAAGGGAACGGGCCAGGCCAGGACGGGCACGATCGAGATGGTGCTCTTGCCGCCGGTCGATACCAGCGGAGTCAAGACGGATGCGGATGTCGCGCAATTGATCGCACGCGTTCACGCAGAGATCGCCGCCGAGCTTGAAAAAGAGTAGGCCGCGAAAAATGCGGCGCGCGGGAAAGCTTGAAAGGCAGTAAACGGTGAACAATCGCTCACCATTTACTGCCTTTCGACGTTTGACTTATGTGCTAGGGCTTTGGCTTCGCAGGCGTGGGCATCGGAGGCGGTGGCGGCTCCGTATTCGATTCCGGCTGGTCTTCAATGCCGGGCCCGTCGTCGTCTATTTCTGTGATCTTCACGTCGGCGCGACCGCGCTTGAAGTCGGAGTAACGCACCAGCATGCGAAAGTGTACGACCTGTCCGCTGTCGAAGACCAAATCCTCGTCGGCGTAAGTGTAGGTCGGAAACCAGTAGCGCCCGTCTATCTGCTCGCGATAGGTCTCGAATGTCGGAAAGCGCTGCTTGCCTTCCGGGATTCCCTTGCCGCGTACCTTGACGATCTGTAGATCGTGATCGTCCACCCATATGCGTCCCTGGAAAAAGCGCTCCTGAATCCGCTTCGGATCGGGCGTGACCTTCGGCGCAACGTCGAAAACGTAGAGGTCAAGCTCGTCTATGCGCTCCTTGCCGACGTACTTGAAGTTGTACTGGTCAAGCTTAGAGGCTTCGAGCGCGAAGGGCTGAATGCCGCCGAGGTCTTCCAGGTCTTCGGTTGTCACTTGCAGATCGGTGAGCGTCGGCATAGGGAAAAAGCTGATTTTCTCGTAGCGATTGCCGCTGTCGTCGAAAGTGAAATAGGAGACGCGATGGTATTCGCCGGAAATCTGCCCGCCCATGCCTATCGTCTGAATCACCGCGTCGCGCTTGAAGATGTACTGGTTCAGCGCCTGGCGAAACTCCGTCTCCTTGGCCGTGAAGGCGCGAATGATACGGTTAACGTCCGCAGGGGCGGCCGTGTTGGTGGCGGGTGCGGCGGGCCCAGAGACCTTCGCTTGCTGCGCCGAGGCCGTGCCGGACGACCCCGCGAAGACGAAAGACAAGGCGGCCAGAACGAGGGTGTAGAAGAGTTGTCGCTTCATAAGATTTCAGCTCTCGACGGTCAATCCTGAACTCAATTAAGCTATGTCGCTGCACCGCTTGCAGCCCTGGAAAGCGTAAGTCATTCAGATGCCTGAAGCGCGCCGCGTGTTGCCACCCTCCGGGGCGGTTCCGCAGGGGGCGTCCCTTTTTGTCAGGACGGCCCTCTCACCGAGACTAATCGGTGCGGGTCGGCGAAATTATGTTATACTCGACGGCAGCTTTTCGCACGGCCCCTTGGTTCGTTAGATTTCTTTCCGCCCCAATAATTCGATGACCCGGATTCCAGTCAATCAAGCGGCTTTTACAGGCGCACTTGTCCTCGCGCAGAAGGCGAGCGAGCGCGGCGACCTGGCGGGCGCGCAAAAGCTGCTGCTTGAGCTGATCGCGCAGGGCACGGACGCGGCGGCGAGCGAGCGCGGGGTGCTGGCGCGCACGGCGCTGGCCGAAATCTACGAGGGCCTGGGGCAGCA
>DASQYE010000140.1:0-4176 GCA_035639355.1 Pyrinomonadaceae bacterium | reverse complement strand
TGAGCGGGATGAGATAGATCGCAAAAGCCTCCATCACGGGGATTGCGAACAGAAACATCATCGTCGAGCCGTGCATCGTGAAAATCTGATTGTAGAGGTCTGGGCCGATCAGGTTGTTTTCGGGACGCGCTAATTGTAGACGCATCGTGACGGCGAGCAGCCCGCCCGCGATGAAGAAGATGAAGGCCGTGATGAGATAGCGCTTGCCTATGGATTTATGATCGGTGCTCGTCAGCCATCCCCAGAACCCAGGCGGGTTGGCCCATTTCTCTTCGAGCATCAGCCGCTCTTCTCGCTCATCCATGTCGGTCGCCGGGGCATCGCCGCCGCCGCTACTACTGCGGTCGCGCGTCGTCGCCGCCGCCTCTTCGCTCACGTTCGGAGATGTCGCCCCAACTGCTCCCTGTTCTTCGAGTTTCATTTGAGGCTCTCCAGATAGCTCACGAGCGTCTGCAAATCCTCTGGGGGAAGCGGGACGGGCGGCATGCGATTGCCCGGCTTGATCTCCTGCGAGTTGGCTATCCAGCCCGCCAGATGGCCGCGCGTCAGGGGCAGCGTTCCGGCGGCGATGGTCTTGCGGCTCGCCAGGTGTGTCAGGTCGGGCGCGACGCTGCCGCTCGCATCCGTGCCGCGAACGGTGTGGCACATGATGCAGGGCGCTGTGAGAAAGACCTGTTGTCCACGACTTTGCGCCGCGTCGGCCGGTTCAGCGGCGGGCTTGCGCTGCGCTTCGACCCAGGCGTTGAACTTGTCGGGCGATTCGGCTACGACTACGAAGCGCATGTGCGCGTGCTGGTGGCCGCAGAACTCCGCGCACTGTCCGTAAAACTCGCCCTCGCGATCCGCCCTGAGCCAGATGTTCGCGTAGTGTCCGGGCAGTAGGTCTTTCTTGCCGTCAAGGTTCGGGACCCAGAAGCTATGTATGACATCGGTCGAAGTCAGCGCCAGCTGCACTGTTCGTCCGACGGGGACGTGAATCTCGTTCGCGGTCTTGAAAGTGTTGCTCGGCGTCGCGTCCTCATATTCAAACTCCCACCACCATTGATGGCCCGTCACTTTGATCGACACGGGCGAAGAGTCCTGAACCGTGTAGGTGGCCCTTCCCGTCCTGAAACTGGCGACGAGAAAGACCGACAGTATGAGAGCGGTCGCAAGGACAGCGCCGGTCACGACCCTCGCCATACGCTGCTCCGAGCGAGGCTCCGGCGTGATCGGGGCGGCGTCCGAGGTCGCGTCCTGTTTTTGACGAGCGCGAAAGACGGCGACGAAAATCGCAATCATGACTGTGATAAAGACCGCTGCGCAGACATACAGCATGAACCACCAGAGGCGGCCGATGCGCCCCGCCTGCGGCCCCGCCGGATTGAGCACGGAAGGCAAAAGGCAAAAGGTAAAAGGTAAAAGTGAGAAGACGCGTGAGGCGTCTTCGCAGACGCTCCGTATTTTCCTTTTGCCTTTTACCCTTTTACTTTCGCCTTTCATTTGGGCATCTCCGCCGATTTAGGCAGCGTCGAATCCTTCGGCTGTTTCGTTTCGGTCTGTTGCTCTGGCTTCTTCGTGCTCATGTCGTCGTCGCGCCCGGAGGCCGCATCCTTTGGCACTTGCCCGCTCAGGCTCCGCACGTAAGCGGCCAACTGCCAAACCTGGTAGTCCGGAATCTTGTCACGAAACGAGGGCATACCGTTGGGGCGTCCCTCGACGATCGTAGCGAAGATTTGGTCGGGCTCGCTTCCGTAAATCCACTGGTCGTCGATCAAGGGCGGGCCCATGCCCCCGCCCCCGTGAGCGTGGCAGCCGACACAGTTGAACCATTCGTAGAGCCTTTTGCCGTCGCTGATCGCGGGGCCATTCTCCTCGTACTCGTTTTTCACCTGAGCGTGCGACACGGGCGTGCCCGGCTGTAGATCGCTTATCCTTTTGGTGTTGATTCGACTCGCCGACGGCGGGTCTACGCGAAAGCCTCTCTCCTCGCGCTTGCATGAAGAGATGAGCGCCGAGGCTAAGGCTAGAACGCACGCGCAGAGAATTTTGATACTGACCGCCCCTGGCGAGCGCGCAAGAGGCGTGGCGCGAGGGATGTGCGAGAGACTACGCCGCAGCCCGGCCATTTCGTTCTCGCACCCCGGCCGCCCGTTTTTATCTTTGGTATGAAGCATTCTCGCTCCGGCCCTTCTCAACTCGCGGAACGCCGTACTCTTCGAGGATGCCGTCGATCTCGGCCCGGCGGCGCGCGAGAATCTCTTCGAGTTCTTCTCTGAATGCGTCATCGCCCCTCCTCACCCCCATCGAAATATCGTAAACAAAGGGGAGAAACGGGAGATCGATCTCGGGGGAAACGGGAACGATCGAGAGCGGCGCTTTCTGCCGCCCGGCGAAGTAGCCCGCGAGCGGCCCCCAGGCGACCGCCACGTCCACGTCGCCCTTCGCCACCGCTTCTATGATACGCGCGGGAGGATTCGCCTGCGCGTAGTCGCCGTAAAGGGTGTAGCCCCTGACGTTCTGTATGATCCCGCGACGGCTTAGCGCGTGCGCCGGCGGGGTGTTGGCGAAGTCGTCGCCGATCAGCTGCACGCCGATCTTGATCTTGCGCAACTGTGGGTCGTCAAACGAGCGTATGTTCAATCGACTGTCTTTCCGGTAGACAAAAACATACGTGGAGCGATAGTAGGGCGATGTGGTCAGCGCCAGCTCGAAGCTGGCCGGCACGCCGATCACAAGGTCGCACGCGCCCGCCCTCAGCGTATTGCGAATAAAGCCGCGACGCTGGGCCCACCAGGTGTACTCGACTTCCAGGCCCATCTCGCGCCCGACGAGCGCGGCGATCTTATTCTCGAAACCTTCCAGGCGCTCGTTCGAGAAGGGAAGATTGTTCGGGTCGGCGCAAACACGCAGCCGCGCGGGTCTGCTCTTCGTTGAGGTGGCTTGAGCGGTCTGCGATGACGCTTGAGCCGTCCGCACGGACTCTTCTTTGCTCGCGCAGGAAGTAAGCGAGGAGGCCGACAGCAGCAGTAGGAGCAGGCATAGCAGGGGCGATAAATACGCTCTTCGGCCCGTGCTCCTCTCTCGGCAAAGTACGGGCCCAAATTCAGGGAAGCGAAAAGACATAGAGCGTGCCTCCCTTGGTCGTCTGAGCCGGCAGGTCTGTCATCGCGTTGGCGAATCCGAGCGCGGCCGAGCCGTCGCGCGGGTCTAGCCCGCCCGCGACTATTGCCCCCGCCCAACCTCCGACGCCGGAAAGAATCGCCACGTACTGCTTGCCGTCGGGCCCGCGATACGCGACCGGCTGGCCGATGATGCCGGAGCCGGTCCTGAACTGCCACAGCAGCTCACCCGTTCGCGCGTTGACGGCCTTGAACCATCCCTCCATCGTGCCGTAAAACACGAGGTCGCCGGCCGTCACGACCGCGCCGCTCCAGACCGGAAAGTTCTCCGTGAGCTTCCAGACCTCGCGGCCCGTGACGGGGTCCCAGGCCGTGAACTCGCCACGGTGCCCGCCCGGCCCAGGGTACATCTTCACGTTCGAGCCGACGTAGGGAGTGCCCGCGATGTAATTCGCCTCGACCCCCTCGTGATCCATGCAGAGATTGTTGTGCGGGATGTAGAGCATTCCGGTGCGCGGAGAGTAGGCCGAAGGGTTCCAGTCCTTTCCGCCAGGCGCGGCCGGACAGATGTCGCGCGTCACTTTGCCCATCACGGACTGCTTCTCTTCGTTGTAGATGAGCTGGCCCGTCTGTAAGTCAACGCCCCTGGTTGACGTGATGTGGACGAAAGGGTTGGCCGAAAGAACCTGTCCCGTCACGCGATCAAGCACGTAAACGTAGCCGGTGCGCTCAGGACGCACGAGGACTTTCCGCGTCTGACCGTTAACGGGTAGGTCGAGCAGGATTTGTTCATTGGTGCCGTCGTAGTCGTATTGGTCGTGCGGACTCCACTGGTAGAACCAGACGGCCTCGCCCGTGTCGGCGTTGCGCGCGAAGATGCCGGATGTCCACTTGTTATCGCCCGGACGCTGCTCTGGATTCCAGGGGCCCGGATTGGCCGTGCCGTGATAGATCAGGTTGAGCTCCGGGTCGTAAGAAATCCAGCCCCAGACCGTGCCGCCACCGATCTTCCAGGCGTCGGGCGGCCAAGTCGAGACGCCCAGGTCTTTGCCCTGATCCTGTTTATAGAAGGGAT
>DASQYE010000139.1:0-3071 GCA_035639355.1 Pyrinomonadaceae bacterium | reverse complement strand
CCATAGAAATCTCACGGGCTTGTCGTGATACTCGCTCTTCAGCTCTTCGAGCGCGCGCAACTCCTTAGCGCACGGCGCGCACCACGTCGCGCCGAAAGAGACCAACAGGATATTGCCCTTCATCAATGCGATGTCGTATGTCTTGCCGTCTATCCCGCGCAGCTTGATGCCGACATCCGGGGGCCGGGGCGCATCCGTCTGCGAAGCCAGAGTGGCCCCACGCCACCAAGACGGCACGCCAATGAGTGCGGCCATGAGTAAAAAGAAGGTTAAAATCCTCTTCATAATAATCTAGCGCGAAGGCGTCCGAGCGTTGCTGGCCTCGGCGGGAGCGGGCGTTTCGGCGCGCGGCGCGGCCAATCTTGCGCGCACCGTAGCGACCGCGTCGCGCGAGCGGTCGAGAAATGGCCTGGGATACACGCCCATGAAAAGCATCAGTATCAGAAGCGGCGCGAGAAGCGCAAACTCGCGCGCGCTGAGATCGGACAGATGCGCGTTCTCCTTATTCCTGATGCGCCCGAAGACGACTCGCTGCAACATCCAAAGCATATAGACGGCGGCCCAGATAACGCCCGTCCCGGCCAGCATCGTGGCGATCCATGCACGGCTATAGCCGCTCGTCCACATCCCGAGCATGATTAAAAACTCTCCGACAAACCCGTTCAGGAAAGGCAGGCCGATCGAGGAGAGAGACGCGAAGACGAAAAGGGCCGAGAACCAGGGCATGGAGGTCGCCAGCCCTCCGAAGTCTTCGATCATGCGCGTATGGCGTCGGTCGTAGATCATCCCGACGAACAAAAAGAGCGCGCCCGTGGAGATGCCGTGATTGAGCATCTGGTAGAGCGCCCCCTGCATCCCTATCTCCGTAAACGAAAACAGGCCCAGCACGACGAATCCCATGTGGCTCACGGAAGAATAGGCGACCAGCCTTTTAACGTCCGGCTGCACCATCGCCACCAGCGCGCCGTAGATAATGCCTATGATTGCGAAGACTATGATGACGGGGGCGACCCTGTGCGCCGTTTCAGGAAAGAGCGCCAGGTTAAAGCGCAGCAGCCCGTAAGTGCCCATCTTGAGAAGCACGCCCGCCAGAATCACAGACCCGGCCGTCGGCGCTTCCGTGTGAGCGTCCGGCAGCCAAGTGTGAAAGGGCCACAGTGGAACCTTGATGCAGAAGGCGAAAGCGAAAGCCAGGAAGAGCCAGAATTCGGCGCGCGGCGCGCGAGACGCGATCGTCGCCCCGTCCTTCATCGCGTTCAATATCGTGACGTAATCGAAAGAGCCGTAAATGTAGTAGAGCGCGATGATGCCGACCAGCATCAGCAAACTTCCGACCGACGTATAGATGAAGAACTTGACCGCCGCGTAGATGCGCCGTTGGCCTCCCCAGATGCCGATCAAAAAGAACATGGGCACGAGCGAGGCTTCAAAGAAGAGGTAGAAGACGAGCAGGTCAAGGGCGACGAAGACGCCGATCATCGCCGACTCCAGCAGAAGCAGAAAGATGTAATAGGTGCGCACACGTTTTTCGACGGCGCGCCAGCTTGAAAGCACAGCTATGGGGACCAGCAGCGTCGTCAGGATCACCAGCCACAGGCTGATGCCGTCAACGCCGACGTGGTAATTGGCGCTGATGGCCCCGATCCAGGGCACATTCTGCTCGAAACGAAAGGCGGCCCCGTAGCCTCCGCCGCCGAGCAGGAGGAGCGAGAGCGCGAAGGTTCCGATAGAGAAGGCTAGAGCTATCCAGCGATAATTCGTCTCGCGCGGTTTGGCCGCGAGACCGTAAACGACGGTCAGGAGCGCGCCAACTACGGGGAAGAGAATCAAAACTGTGAGCAAGTATTGCTGCATAAAACCTTGGGCCAACCCTCCTCTTCGGGCCGATCAGGGCAGAATTATCTTAATACTGTAATAGGCGAAATAGCCTATGATAGCCAGCGCGCCGAGAAGGATGACGGCGGCGTAGCTGCGCACGAAGCCTCCCTGCATCAGGCGTACGAGCGCGCCGATCTGCGCCACGCCGCGCCCCAGACCGTTGACGATGCCGTCAATCACGGCAACATCGAAAAGCTTCCACAGTCCCTCGCGCGAACCCTCCTTGATCGGATTGATTATGGCCGCGTCGTAAATCTCGTCTACGTAGTATTTGTTTTCGAGCAGGCGCGGCATGGCCATCAGCGGTCGCCGCTTGAACAACATCCAACCGAGGCCGATGCCTGCGAGCGCGATCAGGACGGAGATGCCCGAAAATATCCTCTCGTCTCTGACCTCTTCGGCGGAATGAGCGCGTTCCGTCATGGGCTCGGCTTGCGAGCCCTCTCCGACCGAAAGGGGCGACGCGCCGTCGTGCGGCTGCGGCGTAGGCGAAAGGAACCTGGGCCCTTCGGCTGCGCCGCCGCCCTCGTGCCCGCCCGCTTCCACCGCTCCTTGTGCCGCCTCCGGGGCGTGCGCGATGGCTGGCTCAAGCGTGTGCTCGAAATAGTTTGGAATGCGCCCGCCGCTCAACGCGTAAGGAATGCCGACTAGCCCTCCGACGGTCGAAAGAACGGCCAGGATAATTAGCGGCACGGTCATCGTCCAGGGCGACTCGTGCGGCTCGTGGCCGTCATGCTCATTATGCTCATTATGCTCATTAGGCGGCTCGTGCTCGTCGTGCGCGCCGCCTCCGCCATGCGTGTCGGGCTCGTCGATCGTTAGCTCGGCCGTCACCTCGTCGCCGGGCGCGTGGCGCGGGCGGTCGCCCGCCGAGGCCAGGTGCGCGTCGTGCGATTCTTCGCCCACGTCGAAAGCGTGTGCGTGCGCCTCGTCGGCCTGTCCGCCGGCGTGCGCCTCGCGGAAACGCTCCGTGCCCCGGAAGGTCATCACCATCAGCCGCGTCATGTAGACGGCGGTCAGACCGGCCGTGATCGCGCCGATGACCCATAGGATTTTGCCGAACCCGCTCTCGAAGCCTATGCCCGCGGCGCTCCAGGTCTTCCATAGAATCTCGTCCTTGGAGAAGAACCCGGCGAAAATGGGAACGCCGCTGATCGCCAGCCAGCCGGCCAACATCGTCCAGTAAGTCACGG
>DASQYE010000138.1:0-7444 GCA_035639355.1 Pyrinomonadaceae bacterium | reverse complement strand
GGGTCGCCACGTGCACCCGTCCACCCTGTACCCGGGAGGGGTCGGGACCACTGCCACCATTCAGCTCTTCACGGACTACATCACGCGCCTCATGCGCTACTGCGAGTTCATGAAGAAGGTCGTGCCGCTGCACGATGACCTGTTCGACTTCATGTACGAAGCTTTGCCTGGTTATGAAAGGGTGGGCCAACGGCGCATCCTGCTCGGCTGCTGGGGTTCGTTCAACGACCCGGAAGTTTGCGACTACAGGTACGAGAACATGGCCGAGTGGGGCAACGCCATGTTCGTCACTCCCGGCGTCGTGGTGGACGGCAAATTGGTGACCACCAGCCTCGTTGACATCAATCTGGGCATACGCATACTGCTCGGCAGTTCCTACTATGACGGCTGGCAGAACGAGGAGATGTTCGTCAAGACAGACCCGCTCGGCAACCCTGTTCACCGGGATCATCCGTGGAATCAGACGACGATTCCGCGCCCGCAGAAGCGCGATTTCGACGACAAGTACACCTGGGTCATGTCGCCGCGCTGGTATCACGAGGGCGAGCAGGGCGAGGGCAGCAAATACCTTGCGCTGGACACCGGCGGCGGGCCGATCGCGCGCCTCTGGGCGACGGCGCTCGCCGGCAAGGTGGACATCGGCTACATCAAGGCCACGGGCACGAGCGTCAAGATTTACCTGCCGAAGTCTTCTCTCAAGCCCGAGGTCGAGTTCGAGTGGAAGATTCCGAAATGGTCTAACACGATCGAGCGCGACCGCGCGCGCACCTACTTCCAGGCTTACGCGGCCGCTGCGGCGCTTCACTTCGCCGAGAAAGCGCTCGCGGAGCTGCACGCCGGCCGAACCAAGACCTGGTCGGAGTTCAAAGTGCCGGACGATGCGATCGGCTGCGGCTTCCACGAGGCGGTGCGCGGCGTGCTCTCGCATCACGTAGTGATACGCGACGGCAAGATCGCCAACTATCACCCGTACCCGCCGACGCCCTGGAACGCCAACCCGCGCGACATCTACGGCACGCCCGGCCCTTACGAGGATGCCGTGCAGAACACCCCCCTCTTTGAAGAGAACGGCCCAGACAACTTCAAGGGCATAGACATCATGCGCACCGTCCGCAGCTTCGATCCATGCCTGCCCTGCGGCGTGCACATGTTCCTGGGCAACGGCAAGGTACTTGAGACTCGCCATTCGCCCATGTTCGGGGCGATGAAATAGTAAGAGCAGTGACTCGGTGACAAGTGACGAGTTAAAAACTTGTTCTTCACTCGTCACTTGTCACCGAGTCACTCGTCACTGTTTTCTTATGGATAAAGAATTTCAGCAGCGTGTGCAGCGGGTCGAGGAGTTGATTCGAGAGATCGAGCTGGTCGCAGACCCCGACACGCGGGCCAAGGCCGTAGAGCTTGTGCAACTCCTGATGGACTTCCACGGCGCGGGCCTTGAGCGCCTGATGGAGGTCGTCGCAGAGGCCGGAGAGCCCGGCCACAGTATTATAGACGACTTCGCGCGCGATGGCCTGGTCTCAAGCCTGCTCCTGCTTTATGGGCTTCATCCCTTGGAGCTTGAGACGCGCGTCGTGCAGGCTCTGGACAAAGTGCGCCCTTACCTGGGGTCTCACGGGGGCGACGTGGAATTGATTCGTATAGACGAAGGCGTTGTCCATCTTCGCATGCAGGGAAGCTGCAATGGCTGTCCTTCGTCGGCCATGACGCTCAAGCTGGCGATAGAAGAAGGGATTTACGAGGCCGCTCCCGACGTGACCGCGATCGAAGTCGAGGGCGTAGTCGAGCCGCCCGTGCCCTCGGGCCTGGTGCAATTGGGAA
This sequence comes from Pyrinomonadaceae bacterium, assembly GCA_035639355.1. Taxonomy (GTDB): domain Bacteria; phylum Acidobacteriota; class Blastocatellia; order Pyrinomonadales; family Pyrinomonadaceae; genus DASQYE01. The sequence goes on along the minus strand of DASQYE010000138.1, from coordinate 5,623 downwards.
AGCCCAAAGGCAGGGACGAAGCACGGGAGCCCGCCAACGGGAACGGCAAATGGGAGGGCGTGAGCGGTCTCGAATCGCTCAGGCAAAATTCCGTGCGGGCGATGGAAGTGCTAGGGCGCTCCGTCCTCTTCTGCCGCCTGGAAGAGACCTTCTATGCCTACGGAAACCTCTGCCCCGGATGCGGTCAGACGCTGCACGAAGCTCGGCTCGAATCGGGGACGCTCATCTGCCCCGCATGCGGGCGCGGTTACGATTGCCTGCGCGCCGGGCGAGGGGTGGATCACCCGGAGCTTCACCTGGAGCCATTCCCGCTATTAATGGAGCAGGGCCGTGCGAAGGTGGCCGTGCCACATCTGGCGGCCGTTTGATATGTAAAGAAGGGACGCAAAACCGTCTCACGAAGTAAGGAGGAGAGCAGCAAAATGACGCAGCACGATACTACGCGCGATTCGCCCGCGCACGATATGGGCATAGGCAAGGGCGAGGAAAAAAGCTCGACCGAAGGCAAAGAGCACGGTCGCCACGACCAGGGCGAGACGCACGCGGAGCGGCCCGCCGGCGGCTCGACGCAGCGGGATTCGACGAGCATCAATCCAGAAGACCGCGATCCGAAAGACCCGGACAGCCCTAATTTCCCAGCGCCCTAAGACTCGCGCGCGCGCAGCTTCCTGATTGCGGAACTCGGATTTTCGGAATTGCAGAAATCAAGTTGGAATTGCGGAGATCGAGCGAGCCGGTTGCGAGATGGGATTTTGGAATTCCGGTTGGTGAGGGTATGACGAACAACTACGAAGAGGCCGATCCCACGGATACGCAATCTGAGATCCGCATTCCGCAGCGGGCGCATCCCCAAACGGCAAACGGCAATTCGGTAAGTAGCAATTCGGCAAGCGGCAATCAGGAGGTGTCGGCCTTCGCCGCCCTGAGGCGATTCGTACGCCAGCGCGCCCCGGTCGAGCGGTGTGATATGTGCAGCGCAGAGCTAGCGGCCGAGCACCAACACCTGGTCGAGCCTCAAAGCCGCCAGCTGGTCTGCGCCTGTCAGCCCTGCGCGCTCCTTTTCAGCAATCAGACGGGGACGAAATACAAGAGCGTTCCCCGCCGCATACGCTTCCTTTCGGACTTTCACCTGACGGACGCGCAGTGGGAAGGCTTGATGATCCCGATCAACATGGCCTTCTTCTTCCACAGCACGCCCGACGGCAAAGTGATCGCGCTTTATCCGAGCCCGGCCGGGCCCACCGAATCCCTGCTCGCGCTAGATTCCTGGGACGAGATAGTTCGGGACAACCCGAAGCTTGAGAGCATGGAGCCGGACGTGGAGGCGCTGCTCGTCAATCGTGTGAAGGAGCCCGAGGAGTGTTACATCGTGCCGATTGACGAGTGCTACAAGCTGGTGGGCCTGATACGCGCGCACTGGCGCGGCCTGTCGGGCGGGGCCGGGGTCTGGGAAGAGATCGAGCGCTTTTTTGACGTGCTGAAGAAACGCGCCGGTTAGACGCGTGAGGAGAGTTTCGTGCCTGACCTGAGCTTTCAAGTGGAGGGAGCTGAAGCCGTCCCCTTCGCGGCGTCGCCGCTGCTGGCACTGAAGCTGCGCGTCACAAACGCGGACGCCCGAGAGCCCGTCCGCGCAGTCGCGCTGCGCTGCCAGATACAGCTCGAAGTGACGCGCAGGCGCTATAAGGCGGAGGAGCAGGAGCGCCTCCGAGACCTTTTCGGCGAGCCTGAGCGCTGGGGCCAGACTCTTCGCACCATGCTCTGGACTCATGTGAGCGTCATCGTTCCACCCTTTACAGAAAGCGCGGTCGTAGATCTTTCCGTCCCGTGCACGTTCGACTTCAATATCGCCGCCACGAAATATTTCGGCGGGCTCGATGACGGAGAGATTCCGCTCTGCCTGCTCTTTAGCGGGACTGTTTTCTATGAAGCTGAGGACGGCGCATTACAGGTCGCGCAGATTCCTTGGGACAGGGAGGCAAAGTATCGTTTGCCCGTGCAGGTCTGGAAGCAGATGATGGACATCTATTATCCGAACTCGGCGTGGCTCTGTTTGCGCAGGGATGTCTTCGACCGGCTCTATCAATACAAGCGGCGCTTCGGAATCCCCACATGGGAGCAGGCGCTTGAGCGAATCCTTCCGTCCTTCGAGGCGACGGCCGAAGAGACAACTGTTGAAGAGAAGGTGTCGTCATGAACCTCGGCCTGGTGGAGAAGATCGCCAACACTGTGCTTTACGAGGGGTATATCCTTTACCCCTACAGGCCGTCGTCCGTGAAGAATCAGCAGCGATTCAACTTCGGCGCGCTCTACCCTGAGGCTTACTCCGTGGCCGGAGGAGGCACGGACGCCTGGGCGATGCAGACGGAGTGCCTGGTATTGGGAACCGAACGCACCATGCTAGACGTGAAGGTGCGTTTCCTGCACCTGCTGGCGCGCGAGGTGGGTAAGCTCGCGAATCCCTCGCCTGAATGGCAGGAGGACGCGCCGACGCCCGACTACAGCGCGGTCGCCGCGCTTGAGGTCGGCGACCGTCTCTTTCAAACCTGGCAGGAAGCCGTAGAGCGCGATGTCACTCTGGCGAGCCTTGCCCTGGGAGAGTTGGCCGTCGAGCAGCGACGAATAACGTTTGCCTTTCCGTCGAAGGAAGAGATCGAACCCATCAGCACGCCCGAAGGTCAGGTCATCGGGGTGCTAGTTAGAAAACAGCAAGCCATAGAAGGAGCCGTCGAATTGCGGATCGCCGATTTGGGGTCGCAGGTCGATGATACGGAGCGACTATCTTTTGACACGCAATCCGAAAACGGCGGCCCGCGACCGGCACGTTTGTTCAAGTTGACGATACGCATCCTGAACGCGACGCCTCTGGACGATGCCGCTGCGAAGAGTCGCGACGAGGCATTGATGCACACCCTGGCTTCGACGCACACCATACTCGGCGTGCGTGAGGGCGAGTTCGTCTCGCTGCTCGATCCGCCCGAAGCGTTGCGCGAGACGGCCGCCTCATGCCGCAACGCTGGGACGTGGCCCGTACTGGTCGGCGTCGAGGGCGAGCGTAATATGATGCTCTCGTCGCCGATCATTCTTTATGACTATCCGCAGGTAGCACCCGAAAGCGGCGGCGACCTCTTCGACGCGACGGAGATAGACGAGATTCTGACGCTGCGCATCATGACGCTGACGGACGTAGAGAAGCGTGAGATGCGCGGCGCGGACGAGCGCGCCCGCCAGATGCTGGAAAGAACTGAGACGCTTGCCCCGGAGCAATTGATGAAGCTCCACGGGGCGATAAAAAAGGTAAAAGTGAAAGGGTAAAAGGCGAAAGTGAAGACAAAAGCATTCTCTTGAAAATTGGTTTGCGGCCTGGCTTTTACCTTTTGCCCTTTTACTTTTACCTTGATTTGGGTGAGCGATGAACGAATGGGAATGGCAGCTTCTCGAAGAGAGAACGCCGGTCGAGCGTGTCAGCGTCGCGGGCGTCGAGATCAAGCAGGGCGACCGCGTACGCCTGCGCCCGCGCGCGGGCGGCGACATCTTCGATCTGGCGCTCGCGGGGAAGATCGCTATCATCGAATCGATCGAGCAGGACTACGAGGACAAGCTCCATTTCGCTGTCGTCCTCGAAGACGATCCGGGGCGGGACATGGGGATGCTCCGTCAGCCGGGCCATCGCTTCTTCTTCTCTACGGAAGAGGTAGAACCGCTCTTCGAGGGGCATGGGGAGGGAAAGAGTTGACGGCGCAGCCACGAATCCTGGTCGCGGGCATAGGCAATATCTTCCTCGGCGATGATGCCTTTGGCAGCGAGGTGGCGAGACGCTTGATCGAGCGCGGGAGGCTGCCCGTTGAAGCGCGCGTGGTTGACTTTGGAATTCGCGGCTTCGATCTCACCTACGCGCTCCTGGATGGCTACGACGTGACTGTTTTCGTCGATGCGACTCCGCGCGGCGCAGAGCCCGGCACGCTCTACACCATAGAGCCCGACCTGCGTGAGCTGGACGAGATGGATGCGCAAAGCGCTATGGTCGAGCCGCACGGGATGAACCCCCTGAAGGTGCTCGCCGTGGTCAAATCCATGGGCGGAGAGCTAAAGCGTATCCTGCTGGTGGGGTGCGAGCCAGCGCCGCTCGAATCGGAAGAAGGGAAGATGGGGTTGAGCGAGCCGGTGGAGGCGGCCGTGGACGAAGCTGTTGAGATGGTCGAATCGCTGGTCGCGGGCATCCTGGAAGAAGAGCGGCGAAAGATTGCCGTCTAAGTAATGTCTGGAAGAAAGGGAGATTATCCGTCATGAAACGCAACGAGTCTTTGGTAAGAAGAGAGAGGGGCTCATACGCTATAAACCTATGGTCGATCATCGGTGGCGTAGCGCTCGTCGCCGCCGCAGCGGCTGTGATCGTGAGCCTGCCCGACATCAAGCGCTATATCAAGATCAGCACGATGTGATGCGAAACAGAAGCGGCCGGAATCAAAATCGTAGGCGAAGCAGCAGCGCGCCTCGCCGCCAGAGCAATGTGTGGAAGGGCCTGGCGGCGGGTGTCGTCGGCGGTCTGGCTGCGTCCTGGACTATGAATCAATTCCAGGCTTTCTGGAGCGAGCTGGCGGAAGGCAAGGAAAAGTCACACGGCGCGCAATCCAGGCAGCAGGGCTCTCCCGAGCACGGAGTGGGGCGCGAGCTACAGGCGGAGGGTAAGGACGAAGAGCAGGACGATGCGACCGAACGACTCGCCAATGCGATCGCGGTCGGCGTCTTCGACCGCGAGTTGACGCGCCGCGAGAAGGATATAGCGGGCGTGGTATTCCATTATGCGATGGGCGCAACCTCCGGCGCGCTCTATGGAGCTGTCGCGGAAGTCGCTCCCGCAGTGGAGGCGGGCGCTGGCCTGCCGTTCGGCGCGGCCGTCTGGCTCGTCGCCGACGAGGGCATAATCCCGGCGGCCGGCCTGTCCAAGCCGCCGACCGAGTATCCGCTCTCGATACACGTTTACTCTTTCGCCTCGCACCTGGTCTTCGGGCTGACGACCGAGCTTGTGCGCCGCGCCGTGCGCAACGTGCTCTGATCGTGCGCTAGCAAAACATGGCGCGGCGCTCGTTTGAAGACACGGGAAGTGAATGAGGGCGCTCAGGTCTCTTCAAAAGCTTATGAGCGTGAATGAAAGCATCGCCGTCCGCTACCGGATAGACGCCAAAGCGAGCCGCTTCGTCGTGCAGGCGGAGGCTTCCGGGCTGCTCTCGATGTTCGGTCACAATCCGGTCATCGCCGTCTGCGGCTTCGGCGGCGACGCCGGTTTTAACCCGGAAGACCCTCAGCAGTCTTCGCTGTTGCTGTTAGTACAGGCCGACTCGCTCTCGGTGGTCGGCGAAGTAAGCGAAAAAGATCGCCTGGAGATCGAGCGCGTGATGCGCCGAGAAGTGCTCGAAACGGCGCGTTACCCCGAGATAGTTTTTATGAGCAAGAACATCCAGATGAGCCGGACTGCCGAAAACGGTTACTCTGCGAAGATTACAGGCAGCCTGTCGCTGCACGGCGTGACGCGCGATCAGGTGATCGCGGCGCAAGTGACGGCCGGAGGCTACCGCCTGCGCGCGCAGGGCGAGTTCAAGCTGCGGCAGAGCGATTACAACATCAA
>DASQYE010000137.1:0-4451 GCA_035639355.1 Pyrinomonadaceae bacterium | reverse complement strand
ATCCGTTCAAGATGCTCTTCGGCGCTATCGTCGTCGGACTCTTCTATCTTCTGGGAGGGCTCTTTTTCCACTGGCTGATGACTCGCGGCGGGTTTGATCGCATTGACCGGGGGCTTCCCTGGTGGAAGCGCCTGAGGCTATGGGCGACGACGAGGGACGAATTAGAGGAGAAGCTTCTGGCGCGGACGAGCCTGTTGCAGTATCTGACGTTTCAGTTCTTCGCCGTCTCGGTGCTGCTCGCTTTGCCGGTCAAGCTTCTTTTGCGATTGCTCTTCAATATCAAGTACGTGTGGGTGACGCCCTGGTTCAACATCTGACTTGGAACGCGCGGAGGAAAATAAAAGGTGGCCGACTCGCCTGAATCGGAAGCAATTGTCAAGAAAGAGCCCGAATCGCCGCAACGCGATCCGATTGTCAGCCGCTCGACGAGCGGCATCCTTCTCGTCTGCGCGCTCCTTTTGATGGGCTCGCTGGCCTGGGCGCTCTACGACGAGGTCTACGGGCAGCGCTCCTGGAAGGGCATGCAGCAGGAGTTCGTCAAGCGCTACAACCGTTATTTGAGACGCCAGCTCAGGGCTTCGCGTAACGGCGGGCCGGGAACGGAGAAAGAGGTCAAGGAGACGGAAGAGTATAAAAAGCTGGACGAAGAGGCCAAAGAGGCGGCGGCCGCTGCCGAGCCCGAGCGTAAGGATATAGACCGTCAGGTCGCCGTCATTCAGAGCCAGCTTGATGCCATCACCGATCCCTTCCAGAACGCGCGCGGCTACATCTCCGTCCTCAATTACAGGATCGAAACAGCTTCGAGCGATTCCGGCAAGAACAGCTTGCGCCAGCAGGTGGCCAAAGAGCAGCAGAAAAAGGTCAGGGTCGAGATGCCGGCCGGCGACGGCTCGGGCAAGACCGAGCGGCTTGACCTGACCTACCCGGAGCTGGAAGAGCGCTACACCAGGCTCAAGGATAAAAAGGGCGAGCTTTTGACGCGCAAGGCCGAGCTGCTGAAAAAGCCTACGGAGCTTGCCAAGCGGCGGGACGATTATCTCAAGGAGAACGTCACGGGCCTGACCGACGATCAGATCAGGAGTCTTATCAAGCGCAACGAGAACTTCGATTACTCGCTGCGCCAGATCAGCGTCCTCGAACACAACATAGTGGATCGCTGCGAGACTTGCCACCTGGGCGTGCGCGAGCCCGTGAGGATCACGGCCGCCGCGATGGCCGCGCCGCGCCGCAAGCCGGACGCGTTGGCCCACGCCGCCGTCAGCCATCCGAACAAGGAGTTGCTGCAAATACATAACCCGGAGCGGTTCGGTTGTTCCAGTTGCCATGGCGGCAACGGCCGGGCCACGACGACCGTCATCAAGGCCCACGGCCAGAATCCTTTCTGGCTGCACCCGCTCTGGGCCAGGGAAAATATGGAGGCCGGCTGCCAGCAGTGCCACGCGACCGACCGCGTCCTAGACCACGCGCCCACGCTCAACGAGGGCAAAGACCTGTTCCAGAACAGGGGGTGCGTCGGCTGCCATCGCTACGAGGGTTACGACCGCGAAGCTGACGCGCTCTCCAGCGCTCGCCAGACCATCAAGCAGCTCGAAGAGCAGATTACGGCCAACGAGCGCGAGTCGCGGCTTGCCAAGGAGGAGAGCGGCGCTGCCGAGAACGACGAGGAAGCGCAGCGCCTGCTCGCCCGCGCCGAATCCATGCGCGTCACCAACAGCCTGATCGCCGCGCAAATCGAGCAGCTCAATACGACCTCAAAGTATCTGATGCAGGATCAGAAGAAGGTCGGGCCGAATCTCAAAGACGTGCGCCTTAAGCTCAGAAAAGAGTGGATACCCGAATGGCTCAGAGACCCGCAGGCGTTCCGGCCCGGCACGAAGATGCCCACCTTCTGGCGTATTGATGGCCGCGATAACCGGCGCGCGGAGGACAACACCCGCGAGGACGAGGAGCGCAAGGCCATCGCCGCCTTTATCTGGCAGGATAGCTTCGACGGGCGCGTGCCGGAAAGGCAGAAGGGCGACGCCACGCACGGCAAGGAGCTTTTCGAGACGCGCGGCTGCATGGCCTGCCACTCGATAGGCGAGGGCGACCAGCTGGTCGGCGGTGAGAACGCCGCCAGCTTCGCCGCCAACCTGACACGCGTCGGTGATAAGGCCAGCTACGATTACATCGTGCGCTGGATTTACAACCCGCGCGAGCGCTGGGCCCCCTACTGCCCGAAGGAGAAGCGCGACCTGACGCGCGAGGACTACGAACGCAACGGCAAGCCCTTCGTCTTTGACGGCGACCACTCTAAGTGTCCGAACGACGGCGCTGAGATACAGGTGCAGAACATGACGGTGATGCCCAATTTCCGTCTGACAGAAAAGGACGCCGAAGACATCGCCACCTATCTCTTCTCGCTCTCCGAACGCAAGTCTTACCCGGACGCGTCCTTCATGGACGACCCCGCTTTGAGGGATAAGGGGCGTGCCCTGGTCAGGACGTATGGCTGCGCAGGGTGCCACGAGATCAAGGGCCTGGAGGAAGAGCAGCGCATCGGTAAGGAGCTGAGCGCAGAGGGCGCGACTCCCATTGAGCGTTTCGACTTCGCGCTCCTGACAAAGCCGGCCGAAGACGGCCTAGACCCCTACACCAACCAACCCGTCGTCGATAAGCGCACGGGGAAACGGGAGGATTGGTACAACGCGCACGGCTTTATCTCGAACAAGATAAACGACCCCGGAATCTACGATAAGGGCAAAGAGAAAGAGCCCAAGGATATGCTTCGGATGCCGAAGCCCTTCATGACGGAGGAGTGGAACAGGGCCTTGACGACCTTCCTCATAGGAAGCGTCGGCGTTGAGGGCGCGAACGTCCCGCAAGCCCTCTTCTATACGGCGACCGACCGTCAGAAGGACATACAGGATGGCTGGTGGGTCGTCAAGAAATACAATTGCATGGGTTGCCATAGCATACAGGTCGGTCAGCCATCGGTGCTGATGGGCCTGCCGCTCTACCAGTCCAGCGAATGGCGAGACCAGTTGCCGCCGCGCTTGACGAGCGAGGGCGCGCGCGTTGACCCCGACTGGCTCTTGCGTTTCCTGCGCGACCCGTCGCTCAGCGACGAGCACGGACGCCCAGCGCCCGGCCGCAGCGACAAGACTGTCGGCCCATCGCCGGGCAATGCGCCGACCGGCAACCAGTACGCGGCGACGACGACGAGCGCGTCGCCGCCCGTTGCGGGCGCAAACGGCGGCGGACAAAGGGCGGGCGCAACGGGCGCGGGCCAGAACAATAACGCCGCGACGGATGGAAAGCTCAAGCCGCAGCCCGGCCTTGATCGCAACGGCGTGCGTCCTTACCTGAAAGCGCGTATGCCGACCTTCAGCTTCTCGCCGCAGGAGCTTAGAACGCTGGTGCGCTTCTTCATGGCCGTCTCCGCTCAGCAGGAGCCGTACATACCCGAAAAGCTTGAGCCTTTGACGGAGCAGGAGCGCAGCCTCGCGCGACAACTCTTTACATCGCGCGGCGCGCCGTGTCTCAAATGCCATATCACGGGCGACCCGGAACACGACAAGACTGCGCTTGCTCCCAACTTCCTTCTGGCCAGCGAGCGCTTGAAGCCCGGCTGGACTTTCCGCTGGATTCTGGACCCGCAGCAGATCAGTCCGGGCACTGCCATGCCTTCGGGCCTCTTCAAGAAGGATCAGGAGCGTTGGGTGTTTAGCGGCGAGACGCCGCCCGCCTTCAACGAATACCACGGCGATCATGCAGACCTGCTCGTTCGCTACATGTTCGAGCTGACGGCCGACGAGCAGCGCCGCCTTGCTTCCACTTCGCCCCCGGCGACGAGTGGCGAATCGCCCGCGCCGAAGGAGAAAGAGTCGGCGGCTCCGGCGCAAAGTGTCAGCCGCGCTTCGCCCTGGAGGCGCTGGGGCCGCCAGCGCCGCACGCTCGCCGCGAACGCTCCCGCAGCAGCCAGAGCGCCCGCACCAATAGCACACGACAGGCTGGCCGTGGCGCACAGGAGGGCCGTAGACTTTTCACCATGAAGCCTGCCGCCGTTTGGCCCGGCTTCAGTTATACTTATAATCGAGGAAGTAATCATGTCACCCAAACGCAAACGATACTGGCTCGCCCTTTTACTGGCGATAGCGATGCTCTCCTTCGTCGTTGCATGCTCGTCGAGTGACGACGACGAGGAGGAGGACGACGCGCCGGCGGAAACTGCCGGAGCGCCCTACAAAACCACCGGCAACGAGGGGACTATCACGGGCAAGGTGCTCTTCGACGGGGCGAGCGCGCCGGAGCCGAAGACCATAGACATGGCGGCCGACGCCGCGTGCGCGACCAAGAACCCGAACGCTGTGGCCGAGGACGTGGTCGTCAAGAACGGCGCGGTCGAATACGTGTTCGTCTATATCAAGGACGGGCAGACCACGGAAGGGTCTAAGAAGCTGGACAGCTTC
>DASQYE010000136.1:0-9853 GCA_035639355.1 Pyrinomonadaceae bacterium | reverse complement strand
AGCGCAGACAAGCATTACGTCATCTCGCCCACTCGCAAACAGTATGCGGAGCTGACGCCGGAGGCGACCGGCTTCGAGATACAGCGTTTGATGACGCCCGGCCAGATCGTAAAGTTCCTGGAGAAGCAACGCGGCTACGAGCGCGTCGGCGAAGAGCCTTTGAACGGCCGCACGGCCGAGAAGTATCGCTACGCGAACACGACGACGACGGGGACGCAGGCAGGCAATGTTCAATCCGAAGCCTTCGTCTTCGTTGACAAAGAGACGGGGCTGCCGCTTCGAGCGATCCTTTCCAGCACGGCGACGGGAAGCGTCGAGGGCGTCAAGGGTGTCAGAATCGTCGCAGAGATGCGCGACATTAAGACGGATGTTGACGCTTCCATGTTTGAAGTTCCCAAGGACTACAGCCAGGTTACACCGCAACAGGTGCGCCAGCAGATAGACGTGCTGACGAACACGGTCGCCGCTGTCATCAAGGCGCTCTTGACCAACATGAATACGCAGGGCAGCACGACTACGACGACGACCACGACGACAACCACAGCGACGCCGTCTCCTTCGGCCAGCGCGTCGCCGGCGGGGCATTAGCCGCAGGAAGAGGCGAAGATGAAATACGTTCTTGTTCTACTGGCCGGGCTCGTGCTCGGCGGGGTGCTGGTCTTCTTTCTTTTCGTCGGAGCGCCGCGCGCGGGCGCTCTGCCCGGCGCTCCGCTCAAGGCTCCCGACCAGGGCGGCGACCCGCCGGGCACGGCCGTCATCACTCTCGACGAAAAGTTTTTCGACGCGGTGCTCGCCACGATCTTCCGCGACATGAACGCGCCGTCCTTCCCGCTTCAATTCAGCTCTATCAAGATGGAAGGCGGCGCGACGCCCGCTCTTTTTGCTCCCGATTTCCGGCCGGCGGCTTTCCAGGGCGATTGCGCGAGCGCGGTCACGCTCGTTCCCGAAGGCAGCAACGTTAAGACGAGCGTCAGGCTGGCGGACGGGAAGATCGTCTCGCCGCTGGCCTTTTCCGGCAGCTTCAACGCTCCCATCTTCGGCTGCATACGCTTCAAGGGGTGGGCCCAGGCCAGCATCCAGCTCTCCTTCGACCAGGCGAAGCAGACGGTTTACGGTCGCATCAATGTAGAGGGCGTCAATCTTGAGAACACCGCGTCGGGCGTCGGCGATGTCGTCACGGCGCTCGTGCAGCGTGCCATCAACGAGCGCGTCAACCCGCTGGAGATTCTACAGTCGCACCAGCTCACGCTCGCCCTGCCCGTGAAAGCCAGCAACAGCACGCTCAAAGCCCAGGTCAAAGAGGTGCGCGAGGAAGTACAAAACGGCAAGCTGGCCCTGCACATCACCTACGACTTCACAGGGCAAAAGCAGTAAAGCAGATGCTAGATGTCGGACGTTAGATGCTAGATAAAGATAGAAGGCATTTACTGACATCCGGCATCTAACATCTAGCATCTGCTTTTAGAATCGTAGCTTGGCCGCTTCTTCTTCGGGCGAGTCGTGTTGTGGCTTGACTCCGACGCCGTGATCGTAGGAGAGAGAGCCGCCGAGCCAGCCCGATACCGAGATCAAGATAACGCCGATGGCGGAGAGCACGAAGGGAATCGTCAGGCTCCCGCCGACCAGGGGCGCGCCGTATCGCGTGCGCAGGTAGAGGCTCGCCGCAAAGATCAGCAGCGCGATGATGTTGAGGCGCGCGTGCCAGTTGGCGATCCTCACGACCTCGCTCGATTTGAGCGCGAGCCAGTCGATCAGTCCCGGCACGGCGGCCAGCACTCCGCCAATGATGCCTCCCGCCAGCGTGTACTTAGCCAGCCCCATCCAGACGCCGTCTCCGCGCAGCAGGTAGAGTACGTCCGCGATGAACGAAAAGACCCACAGGGCCAGAGGAAATGGTATCAGCATAGGGTGAACCGGGTGTCCCATGATGCTGGCCTTGCTTGCCATAAGTTTTCCCCCTTTGAATTATCCGTAAAGGCGCTCTGGCCACGGCGACCGCCCCGCCATGCGAAGAGCGACGGGACTCGCTGGCCATACAACTCACTCAACAGTATTGGAAGATGTCCCCCTATCATCTTCTCGCCGGGAGCAATCGTCAAGCTTTTATGGGTCGCGCGCGGGCACGAAAGATCGAACGCGCACTGAAAGGCCGAATCCGGTATCTCCCGCGAGCAAGAAGAAGGAAGGCCGTCCGGGCTTTTTTGAAACCCGAACGGCCCTCCTGGTTTTTCCAACTCGGTTGAGTTTAGTGTATGACGATGCCGGCACCGATGCGGAAGTTGTGCTGGGTTCGACCGTCAAAGGTCTGGCCCTGGATCGTCTGGTCTCCACTGAAGACGGGGTTGTAATCAAACGTGATGGCGCGTATATCGACTCGCGGGTGAACGCGAATATCGACGCCGCCGCCGATCCCCAGGGCAAAGCTCGTATCATCGGCCTCGAAGTTGTTGACGCCGATCAGGGCATTGAGCTGCGGGCTGTTGACCTCTACGCGCTGGTGCGCCGCGCCCGCCAGAAAATGGGCGAACGGCCTGACCATGCCGCCTTCCTTGCGGTTGTCTTTGAGCTGCACGCCGCCCAGGAAGTTGTAGATGCTCGCATCAACGTCGCCGGTAGCGCCGTTGGCGAGCGCGAAATTATCCGACCTGTAAGCGCCCGAGACATCGAACTTCAGACCGACGTACTTGTGCACGTTCCCGGTGATCGAAGTCTCGAAGCCGTTGAAGCCCTCGCGCTCGTCTATGATGTCGCGGAAATCCGGGTCGTCATCGCTGAGGCCCGTGTCCACACGATTGTGCGAGTAGCCGCCGTAGAACTCGACCTTGTTGTACTCATCCGTCGTCTGCGCGAAACCGAGCGGAGCGCAGGCCAGAATGAGACTCGCTAAAAACAGCAATTTACGCATAACTGATTTATTTCCCTTCCTTGAAATCCCTTTTGTGTATTTGCGTGAGACCGCCTGGCCTCACCTATTCTTTCAACCGCCAGCATGAGTAGCAAGGATGATGCCATCATCCCCGATTGGCCCATGACCCTCGCAAACAGGCGCGAATTCTGACGGGCGAGCGAATCGCCCCGAGAGCCTGCGTGCAGCAAAAGACTGACAGTTGTCTTCTCTCCTCAAGCCACGCACTCATCACTCCTTCCGCTGCCCAAACAGAGTCCGTCCTAGTGGGGACGCATATCTCTGATTGTAGGAGCGGGATATGAGTTTCGCCGCAGGCCATGTGGCACTTTCCATTTGTCACAGCCGCTGCTAATGGCTTTTGGAACTGTAGTAGATGTGGCCGGAAGGAACGAGGTTGCCAGTTTCAAATGTTCGTTTTTTTGTGACGAAAGATAGGCGATTCTGGCACTCGCAGGCGATCAGACGTATGCATCTTTAAGGATGAGCTGGATGGACGGACGGCTTGGGGTATTCAAGAGTGCGTCCCTTCGCCGTCCTCTTCTGACTTGCCTATTTTTTCGCGCTTGACACTGTGCGGATTCGCGGAGCGCTCGCCTCGTTTGCGCGTGCGGCGGGGACGAGCGGCGAGCAGTTGGCCCGTCTGGTCTAACGAACGGATAGGTCGAAGGTCTTCGGCCGCGCCTTCTGGATCGTCAAGGCGTGTTTCGACCGCCAACGGTTCTACGTCCGCGCCATCGACGGCCGTCGAGCTTTTTTGCTCATCGCCGCCGAGGCCGCCCTCGTAGCCGCCCTCTTCTGCCAGCGCGCGTTGACGCGCGAAGTGCCCCGCGATCTCTTCGGCGGTCTTGCGGCCGACGAAGGGCGAAAGCTCTGCGACTGAGGCGTTCGCGACTCTCTGGATCGAGCCGAGGTTGCGCAGCAGGCGCGTCTTACGTTTCTCACCGACGCCCGGAATGGCCGACAGCTCCGAGGTGAAGTCGCGCAGCTCACGACGCTTGCGATGATAGGCGACGGCCGTGCGGTGCGTCTCATCGCGAATCATCTGTATGAGTCGCAGGACGGGCGAGTGCGAATCCAGAAAGACGGGCTCGTGCTCGCGGCCCTTGACGAGCAGGTGAGATATATCGTTGTGACGGCGTGGCGGCTTGACGACCGCGATCATCGGGACGGCCTCAAGCTCAAGCTCGCGCATCGCGGCGGCGGCAGCAGCGAGCTGTCCCTTTCCGCCGTCGATCATAACAAGGTCGGGCAGGGGCTTTCCTTCATCCAACTGGCGGCGATAGCGGCGCGATACCGCCTCGTGCATCGAGGCGAAATCGTTTGCGCCGTCCACAGTCTTGATGCGAAAGCGGCGATACTCGGCGCGATTCATCTTGCCGTTTTCGCACACGACCATCCCGGCGACGTTCTCCGCGCCCTGTATGTTCGAGATGTCGAAGGACTCTATGCGGGCTGGAAAGCGCGGCAGCTCAAGCGTCTCCTGCAACTCTTCGAGCACGCGCTCCATGTCGGGCTTCAAGACGCGGAAGCGCTGCTCGAAGGCGAGCTTGGCGTTCTTTTCGACCAGGTCTATGAGGTCGCGTTTTTCTCCGCGCTGCGGAGAGAGTATGCGTACACGTCGGCCGCGCCGATCAGCGAGCGCTTTCTCAAGCAGCTCTCGATCCTCGAAATCGACGGGGACGTAAATCTCCAGCGGCACGTAGTCCGTAGAGTAGTACTGCGTCAACACTTCACTCAAGAATGGGGACGGGTCGAAGCCTTCTTCCTGTAGGTCTTCCCAGAAGAACTCGCGGCGGCCTACGATCTTGCCCTCGCGCATCGTGAAGAGCTGCAAGGCGAGGCGCGCGCCCTCCTGGTAATAGCCGAAGATGTCCACGTCGCGGTCGGGCGAGGTCGCCATCTTCTGCTGCTCGGCCAGGGCGAGCACGGTCTTGCGCATATCGCGATACCTGGCCGCCATCTCGAAACGCATCTCTTCGGAGGCTTGCAGCATTCGCGCTTCGAGCGTGTCCACCAGTTCCCGGTTCTTTCCTTCGAGCAGAAGGCGCACGTCGCGCACAGCCTCCCCGTATTCGGCGGGCGTGCATAATCCCTTGACGCATGGGCCGAGACAGCGTTTGATGTGATATTCAAGACACGGGCGCGGCAATCGCCCGTCGATCTCTATGTCGCAGGTGCGCAGTTGAAAGGTGCGATTTATCAGATCGATGGTGCGACGGGCCAATGAGGCCGGAAGGAACGGCCCGAAGTAGAGCGCGCCGTCGCGCTGTATGCGCCGCGTAATCATGACGCGCGGGAACGGCTCGTTTACCGTCAATTTCAGGTGCGGGTACTGCTTGTCGTCCTTGAGCAGAATGTTGTAGCGCGGCCTGTGCTGCTTAATCAGGTTGGACTCAAGCACCAGGGCTTCGACCTCTGTGTCCGTGACGATGAATTCCAGGTCACGTATACGGCGCACCAGCTCCCTCGTCTTGCGATCATGCCCGCGCCCCGATTGAAAGTAGGAGCGCACGCGATTGCGCAAGTTCTTCGCCTTGCCGACGTAGATAATCTTGCCCGCCTCGTCCTTGTGTAGATAGACGCCCGGCGCGGTCGGCAAGGTTTGTAGTTTATCCTCCAGTGTCACTGCTGCTACTCTCTGCTTACGATTCGCTCTTATGATTCGATACCGGTTCTATTTTGCTATGATAGCTTATCGATCATAGAGAGGAAACCCGCAGTGCATTTCCCTTTCGCGCTGGCGCATGAAAAAGAGTTCGATGCGGTCGGGTTCGGCCTGAACGCCGTTGACCACCTGGTAGTCGTGCCCGCGTACCCGGCCTTCGATACCAAGACGCGGCTCAGGGAGCACGTGCAGGCGGCGGGCGGGCAGACCGCTACGGCGATGGTGGCATTGCAGCGACTGGGCCTTCGCACGGCCTATGCGGGCCGGTTCGGCTCGGATATGGAAGGGCAGTTCGGTCTGGCAACGGTCAGGGACGAGGGCGTCGATGTAAGCCATGCGGAGATGATCGAGGGCGCGCGCACGCAGCTCGCCTTCATCATCATCGACGCGCGCTACGGCGAGCGCACGATCATCTGGGACCGCGACGACCGCCTGGCCTACGACGCGCTGGATGCGCCTACGGTGATGGCGGCGCGCGGGCGCGTGCTTCATCTGGACGCGCACGACCCGCCGGCCTGCGCGTCGATGGCACGGGCGGCGCGCGCTGCTGCCACGCTCGTCTCCGCCGATATCGATAACATCTACGAAGGCTTGCCGGAGCTTCTGCCGCTCGTAGACATTCTGATTTCTTCCAAGGAGTTCCCGCACCGCCTGACGGGCATACACGACCCGCGCGCCTCGCTCGTCGAGTTGAAGGCGCGTTACGGCTGCCCTATGGTCGGGATGACGCTCGGCACGCGCGGCGCGCTTCTTTACTGCGATGGAGTGTTCCTGGAATCCCCCGCACTGGAAGTGCCGGGCGGCTGCCGCGATACGACGGGCGCGGGCGACGCCTTTCACGCGGGCTTTCTCTACGGATTGCTGCGAGGCGAGGAGATCGAGACAGGCTTGCGATTCGCCAACGCGACCGCGTCGCTAAAGTGCAGGTCTTTGGGGGCGCGCACGTCTCTGCCGACCGAGCTTGAGCTGGCCGAATTTATAGGGCGCAATCCGCCGGCTATCAGTTGACGCACACGCCGTCCGCATCAAGATTGACGACGATTCGCGTGCGCGAATCAGCCTTGCAGGCGCTCGCGGAAGAGTGTGAGCACGCGCTGCCAGGCGTCTGCGGCCGCTTCCGGGTTATAGACTTCGGGTCGCGTGTCGTTGAAGAAAGCGTGATCGGCGTCGTAGCTCACGACCTCTACGGGCAGGTCGTACTTGCGCGCGGCCTCTCTCAGGCCCTCGACTTTCTCGGGCGTGATCCAATTGTCGCGCGCGCCGGCCATGAAGAGGGTCGGGACTTTCAAGCGTGAGAGCGTCGCTTCGTCCGGGATGTCGCCATAGAAGGGGGCGGCCGCGCCGAGCGCGTCTATCTCGCAGGCGGCGCGCAGCGCGTAGGTCCCGCCCATGCAGTAGCCAGTGATGCCGAGCCGTCTCGCGCCGTAGCGTTCGGTCGCCTCTTCCAGGGCGTGGTTGACCGTGTTGATGCCGTCGTCCATCGACAGTTCGTGCATCAGCTTCGATGCCGCGTCCGTGTCGCTCGCAGTCTTGCCGCGAAAGAGGTCTGGCGCGATGCACAGGAACCCTTCGGCCGCGTAGCGCCCGGCGAGGTCGCGCACGTGGTCGTTAATGCCCCACCATTCGTGTATGAGAATAACGGCGGCGGGCGCGGCCTCCCCTTCTGCACGGGGCCGCGCGACGAACGCCGTGGTCGCACCGTTCTGTGTCTCGAAATTGATGGTTTCCGTATTCATGCCAGGATATAACCTCCTGTGAAGAGATGGGACTTTTAATCTTCCAGCGGGCTCGGGCGGCCTGGATTATATGGCATCCGGCACAGAGTTCCCAACACTCTCGTCCAGGGGCGAGACAGGGCGTCGCCTCTAAAGTGTCTCGCGCGCTCGGTCGTGCGTTTGCGCCGCATCGGTGATATAAGGAGTGGCCGCTTCCGGCGAATTTCCAGGCGCTCAAAGATCAAAGACCGAACCGGGCCTGTGGCCTGGTTCTTGAGAAGAACCATGAAAGCAATCGCGGCAATACTGCTAATCGTGATGGCGCAGGGGCTCGTGCCCGCAGCCTCTGCGAAGAAGGAGGCCGCCGCAGACGTTGTCTTTGTGAACGGCAACGTCTACACGGTGGGCGAGCGGCGGCCCCGCGCCGAGGCCATCGCGGTCAAAGGCGACCGTATCATCTTCGTCGGGTCTAACCGTGAAGCGAAGAGATACGAGGGGCGTGGGACGCGCGTCGTTGATCTGCACGGCAATACGGTCGTGCCTGGGATGACCGATTCTCACTATCACCTGATGGGAGTCGGCTGGCGCGAGCTGACGCTCAACCTGGAAGGCACGACCGGCCTCGAAGATTTTCTCGATAAGGTCAAGGCGCGTGTCCGCGTGGCGAAGGCGGGCGAGTGGATTACCGGGCGCGGCTGGATCGAGACGCACTGGAAGCCGCCCCTCTTCCCGACTCGTCAAGACCTGGACAGCGTCTCGCCGGATAATCCGGTCTTCCTGCGCCGCGCCGACGGGCACGGAGCGGTCGCCAACAGCGCCGCTCTCAAGATCGCAAGCATCGATCGCAACACCCCGAATCTGTTCGGCGGCGAAATCTCTAAAGACAAGACGACGGGCGAGCCCACAGGAATGCTGCTAGACAACGCGCAGGAGCTTGTCACACGCCACATCTCGCCGCCGACCGAGGCCGAGACCGAGCGTGCCGCCCTTTTGGGCGTCAAGCGCAGCATCGAGCTGGGCTGGTGCGAGATACAGGACGCGGGCGGAAGCTACGCCGATGTCGCGCTCTATCGAAAACTCTACACTGAGGGCAAGATCAAGCTTCGCATCTACAAGGCCGTTTACGGGCCCACCGAGGATTCTCAGAGATTGTTGAGAGAGGGCGCGGGGCTCGGAGCCTTCGACGGGCGCTTCAGCTTGCGCACGATCAAGGTGGTGATGGACGGCGCGCTCGGCTCAAGGGGCGCGGCGCTGCTTGAGCCCTACGCGGACGCTCCCGACACGAGCGGCTTCCTGACGGCCAAGCCCGATGAGCTGCTGCCGATGTTCGTGGAGGCGTTGAGACGTGGAATACAGGTTGAGACGCACGCCATAGGCGACCGCGCCAATCGCGTCGTGCTGGATTTGTACGAGAAGGCTTTCGCCGCCGTGCCCCCGCCCGAGAGAAAGATTCGAGAGCCGCGCTGGCGCGTCGAGCACGCGCAGATCATCAGTCCGTCCGACATCCCGCGCTTCGCGCGTCTCGGCGTCATCCCTTCCATGCAGCCTTCGCACGCCATCGGCGATCTCTTCTTCGCGCCGAGCCGTTTGGGCCTACGCCGGCTCGAAGGCGCGTATGCATGGCAGAGTCTCATCAAGGCTGGCTCTTTCATAGCGGGCGGCTCGGATGCTCCCGTCGAGCGCGGCGAGCCGATGATAGAGTTTTACGCGGCCGTTGCGCGCCGCGACCCGAAGGGGTTCTCAGGCGAGGGCTGGCACGGGGAGCAGGCCGTCTCGCGCGAGCAGGCGCTCAAGATGTTCACGATCTGGGCGGCGCGCGCCGCGTTCGAGGAAAACGACAGGGGCTCAATAGAGCCTGGCAAGCTCGCAGACCTGACCGTGCTCTCGGCCGACATCATGAGAGTACCCGCGCCCGAGATTCTAAAGACGCGCTGCCTGATGACGATCATCGGCGGGGAGATAGTCTACGAGGCGGCGCGGCCCTAAGGCCGCTCAATCGAGCATCGACACGTCGCCATCGACGACGCGCGCCAAGTACTCGCCGTCGCGCAAGACCCAGGCGACGCGATGACCGCTGCGGGCCAACTGGGCCCACTCGCTGCGCTTTTGAGGATTCTGTTCGACGAGCACCGCCCCACCGCCCAGATCGACGTAGCGCAGGCCGGAGCGCGCAAAGCGCCGCACACCGCGCCCTCCGCCGAAGAGCTTCTCGAACGCGACGAGGATCACGCCCGCCGTCGGCTCGTCATTTTTTCCCGTCCCGGCTTTTCTACTGGCTGGCATATGTTTTTGGCCGGCGGCCCCCTTTAGCTTCGTCCTTCGGGGAGCAGGCGGGCGACCATGCTTAAAAGTTCCTGCTTGCGGAAGGGTTTCGATAGATAATCGTCGAAGCCCTTCGCAAGGGCGCTCTCGCGGTCGGCGATGGCCGAAGCGGAAACGGCCACGCACGGTATCCGCCGCGTCCGCTCGTCCGCGCGCATCTCCCTGAGCACGCCCCAGCCGTCCAGCTCCGGCATCGAAAGATCGACCAGCACCAGATCGGGCGGATCGGCCGTCGCCATCGAG
>DASQYE010000135.1:0-4333 GCA_035639355.1 Pyrinomonadaceae bacterium | reverse complement strand
AATCTGACGCCGGACCAAATCCAACAGATAAGGGCCATACGCCAGGAGAGCAGAGAGCAATGGCGCGCCGCCAGGCAGCAGCTGGCCCTGGCGCATCGCGCGCTAGACGAGGCGATCTATTCCGACCAGGTGAATGAAGCGCTGGTCGAAGAGAGAGCACGCGAAGTCGGCGTCGCGCAGGCCACGGTCATTCGCCTGCGCTCTCTCACAGAGTTGAAGATACGCCGAGTGCTGACGCCCGAGCAGCTGAATACGCTGCGCGTCATGCGCCAGCAGGCCCGCGCCGACGGACGCGACGGGGCCGCACAGAACGGCTTCGATTTGCGCCGGCAGCGGCGCGGCCGTCCAGGGCGACGTGAGGGTGCTCCGCTCCAACGCGACCGCTCGGACGACCTGGATCGAAATCCGCGCGCGAGGCCGTAGTGAAGCGCTACGGGGTGGACAACGTCCGTGACCGGTAGCGCGAGCCGGACGTTCAAAGAGAGACGGAAAAGCCGTTCGGGATTCGGGCCCGGACGGCTTTTCGTTTGGCCCGCTTGACGGGCTCAGCCGAAGCGCTTATGCCTATCATCGAAGACTCTTCCGGGCCAAACAGCATGGCCCGCATGCATTTCACCCTTGACGCATACGCTATATTTTGCGCATCATATCCCGCTCGTTCATGGCTCGCGCGGGAGCACCCCATTTTCAAAGAGCAACAGGCCGCCCCTCGCGCCAACTTTCCGGCAGGAGTTTCCTTTTCACACAGGACGCTAACGCCATTTTGTTGATGTGCGCCCGCCGATCTTAATCGCGCGCGCGTTTTCGACCCGACCCACGAATGAACTTTGCTACGCGCGCTGTGTACGAATTGCAGGAGACGACGCTGCTGGCGGCGCGCGCCCTCGGCGGCCTCGTCAAACGCCCCAGATATATCCCGGAGACGATAGCGCAGATGGACGCCATAGGCGTCGGCTCGCTGACCATCATAATTCTGACGGGATTCTTCACGGGCGGCGTCTTAACGCTGCAAACCTTTCCCACGCTACAGTATTATGGAGCGCAGGATCAGACGGGGCGACTGGTTGCGCTCTCGCTGGTGCGCGAGCTTGGGCCTGTGTTGACGGCCTTGATGGTGACGGGCCGTGTCGGCTCCGCGATCTCGGCGGAGCTGGGTTCGATGACCGTCTCGCAACAGATAGACGCGATGCGTGCGCTCGGCACAGACCCTGTGCGCAAGCTGGTCGCGCCGCGCCTGATCGCTCTACTGATTACGCTGCCGCTTTTGACCGTGCTGGCGGACGTGGTCGGCATCGGCGGCGGGTGGACGGTGGCGACCGGCCTTTACGGCATGGGCTCGAACACTTTTTTGTCATCGGTGCGCGACGGCATTACGCAGGACGATATTATCGGAGGCGTCATTAAGCCCATAGTCTTTGCGCTTATTATTGGAACTATCTCGTGCTATAAAGGGCTTACGACCGAAGGGGGCACTGTGGGCGTCGGGCGTTCGACGACGAGGGCCGTCGTCGCCGGTTCGATCGTCGTCATCATCGCCGACTTCTTTCTCGCGCGCGCGCTCCAGGCCGTCCTAGGGATGCCGACAACATAAGCGTTTCAGGTAAGGTTTTATGGCTACAACGGACAGAGAAGTTTTAGAGCAGACTATTCCTGCGCACCCTGAGGGCCAGGTCAGCGACGATGCGGCCGAATCCACTTTCGCCGAAGTGGATGATCGCGACCGCGCCATCCCGGCCATCGAATTCCGAGACGTGCACTTGGGGTTCGGAGACCGCAAAGTGCTCGACGGCCTGAGCTTCAAAGTGATGAAGGGCGAGACCAAGATCATCCTGGGCGGATCGGGTTGCGGCAAGTCCACCACGATCAAGTTAGTGCTCGGGCTGCTCAAGCCCGACTCCGGTCAGATACTTGTTGACGGCGAGGACATCACCAATCACGACGAGGCGCAAATGATGGTGGTGCGGAAAAAGATCGGCATGATCTTTCAGGAGGGCGCGCTCTTCGATTCGCTGTCGGTTTACGACAACGTCGCCTTTCGCCTGCACGAGCAGGGCGTCCCCGAAGAGGAGGTCGAGCCGGAAGTACGCCGTATGCTGCGTTTCGTCAACCTGGAGGACGCCATCGACAAGATGCCGATCGAGCTATCGGGAGGTATGCGCCGCCGCGTCGGCATCGCGCGCGCTCTCGTAGGCGATCCCAAGATAGTCATGTTCGACGAGCCTACGGCCGGGCTCGATCCGCCGACGGCGCGCACCATCTGCGAGCTTGCCATGAAGCTGCGCGATCTGGAGGATGTTTCCTCAATCTTCGTCACGCACGAGATGAACAACCTTGACTATCTAA
Source organism: Pyrinomonadaceae bacterium (assembly GCA_035639355.1). Taxonomy (GTDB): domain Bacteria; phylum Acidobacteriota; class Blastocatellia; order Pyrinomonadales; family Pyrinomonadaceae; genus DASQYE01. The sequence goes on along the minus strand of DASQYE010000135.1, from coordinate 1,990 downwards.
GCTCCGAGTATGCGGTCGTCAATGACGAGGGCGAGGTCGTCTTCGAGCGCGAGGGCGAGCGCCTGTGCCTTATCAACACCAAGGTGCTGATGATGCGCGAGGGGCGCGTCATCTTCAGCGGAACGGACGAGACTTTGCGCAAAGCCGAAGACCCTTACATTGGTAAATTCCTTCGCGGACACTAAGAAAGGAAGGGATGAGGGATAAGGGATGAGGGATGAAATAAGCTGATGGTTTATTCATCCCTCCGCCCTCATCCCTCATCCCTCATCAATTATGCCTCCAGCAAAAAAGACCATCGGCCTGAGCGAGCTGCGCGTCGGCCTGCTCGTCATCGTCTCCATCGCCGTCCTGATCTTCCTGATCCTGAATGCGACGGGCGACATCAACCCGTTTTCTAGGAAGCTGCACGTCAAGGCCCGTTTTGCCAGCGCCGACGGTCTGCGCGAGGGCTCGGACGTGCGTCTGGCGGGTGTGCGTGTCGGTAAGGTGGAGAGCATCAGGCTGATGCCGCCGAGCGACGATCCGAGCGCGCCTAAGGTTGAAGCTCGCCTCGCCATCGATACCAAGATCGACGGCAGGCCCGCGACCGATCGCATTCGCACGGACTCGCAGGCACAGCTCGCTTCACCCGGCCTGCTCGGCAATGAAAAGCTCATCAATATCACGCCCGGCACAGCCGTCGGCCAGCCCGTGACTGAGGATTTCGTCCTCCCCTCACAATCGTCGAACTCCTTCAATGATCTAGCCACCTCCGGCAATGACCTGGTGCAACGCCTGAGCAAGGTTTCCGATCAAGTCAATGAGATCGTGCGCAAGATCAACGAAGGCCAGGGCACTATGGGCCGCATCGTCAACGACGAAGCGCTCTATAACAACCTGAACGCGACGATCCGCGACACGGAGGAGGTCATGCGCCAGATCAGGTCGGGCCAGGGTTCGGCAGGCCGTTTCATCAACGATCCGGCGCTCTACAACAACGCCAACGAGATCGCCGCTCAACTGCGCTCCATCGCCATAGACCTGCGGCGCGGGCGCGGCACGGCCGGCAAGCTACTGACGGACGAGGAGCTTTATAACCGCGCCAGCTCAGCCATCGCGCGGCTCGATCAAGCGACCGACCAGATCAACCTCGTCGTCGCAGACGTTAGAGCGGGACGCGGCACGGTCGGCAAGCTATTGACGGACGAGGCCATCTACAACGACGCGCGCGCGGCCATCGCGCGCTTCAACACCACCGCCGAACGCATAGACAACGTCGTCGCCGGCGCACAGCGCGGCGAAGGCACTGTCGGCAAACTCCTGACCGACGACCAGCTTTACTCAAACGTCAACCAGCTCTCCTCCGAAGGCGTCAAGCTCATCTACGATTTCCGTCAGAACCCGAAGAAATACCTGACCGTAAAGTTTGAGCTGTTCTAAGTGGAGGCCCGTTGTCCCTGGAAAATTAAGTTGTAGACTGGCGAAATTAAGTTGTAGACTAAGGACTCAAACCCTTCCCGGGCGACCCTGCGGCGACTCGCGTATATCTGCACTGAAGACTGGGAACAACTCAGATTAAAGGCCGACTGAGCACTACATGCTCTTCTATCAGAGTATGACATTCTAAATTTGTCGGGTGATAGACGTATTTTCCACAAGCTAGTAATAATTACACTTCACTGACCGCCACCTATGTATCCATGCGATCCGTCCACCTATACCAAAGAAAATCGCTCAATAGTCTCAGGGTAAGAATGCAAGGCAGACATCTGCTCAGAGATGCGAACATTGGCAAGAGTTGGTGATACTTCGCTATACTCAAGAGTTCTCATGAACTATTCACCAGGGCTAGTCGCATCGCTAGTCGGTGGCTTGTCCGCTAGCAAGAGAGTGGCTTTGAAGAGCTGTTAAGAGCAATCCTGAACAAGCCAAAATCCCCCCACCCCTCGGGCAGATTCCACACCTAGTTTCCTTCACAGGCACCGATTCAGTTATACCCACTGACTGA
>DASQYE010000134.1:0-2995 GCA_035639355.1 Pyrinomonadaceae bacterium | reverse complement strand
AAGTTCTGAAGGCTCGTATGGGTAGAGAGGCCAGGCGCTTATACGAATTCGGCCCGTTCAGGTTGGACGGGGACGAGCGGCTGCTGCTGCGCGGCGGGCTCGCCATACCGCTCACGCCCAAGGTCTTCGACACGCTCGTCGTGCTGGTCGAAAATAGCGGGCACGTCCTCAGTAAAGAAGAGCTGATTCAAAAGGTCTGGCCCGACAGCTTTGTCGAAGAGAACAATCTGGCGCAGAACATCTCCATCCTTCGCAAGGCGCTCGGCGAAACGGCCGCCGGCCTCAAGTTCATAGAGACCGTACCGAAGCGCGGCTATCGTTTCGTCGCCGAAGTCAGGGAATCTGCCGAAGCCGAAACGGAAGTGATCGTGCGCGAGCGTACCCGCGCCCGAGTACTGATCGAAGAGGAGGATGACGACGCGGACACCGGGAGCGCCCGCAAGACCGATGCTGTAGACGTAGTCGCCGAGCCGCGCCGCGCGCGCCGGGCGACTCCGCCCGAAGCGGCGCTTGCGGGAATGCGCGCGCCCGAAACGCGCTATGCGCAGAGCGGCGATGTCAATATCGCCTACCAGGTCGTGGGCAACGCCCCGCTCGATCTGGTTTTCGTCATGGGTTGGGTGTCGCACCTCGAATACTTCTGGGAAGAGCCCTCTTTCGCAAGGTTCCTGACGCGCCTCGCCTCATTCTCGCGGCTGATCCTCTTCGATAAACGCGGGACGGGACTGAGCGACCGCGTGCCCATCACGGAGCTTCCGACTTTGGAGCAGCGCATGGACGACGTGCGCGCCGTGATGGAGGCCGTAGGCTCAAAGCGCGCCGCGCTCTGCGGCGTCTCCGAAGGTGGGCCCATGTGCAGCCTCTTTGCAGCCACCTACCCGGAGAAGACCAACGCCCTCGTCATGATCGGAACCTACGCCAAGCGCATCTGGGCTCCCGATTACCCCTGGGCTCCGACGCTCGAAGAGCGACGGGAGTTTTACGAAGAGATGCAGCGCGACTGGGGCGGGCCCGTGGGGCTGGAGGAACGCGCGCCGAGCGTCGCCGACGACCCGCATTTCAGAGAATGGTGGGCCACATACCTGCGCATGGGCGCGAGTCCGGGCGCGGCGCTCGCCTTGACGAAGATGAACGCCGATATTGACGTGCGTCACGTCCTGCCGTCCATACGCGTGCCCGTCCTGGTCATACACAGGGAGCATGACAAGTGCTTGAAGGCGGAAGAGGGGCGCTACGTCGCTTCGCGCATCCCCGGCTCGAAATACCTTGAGCTGCCGGGCGTGGACCATCTTCCGTTCGTCGGCGATCAGGATGCGATCCTTGACGAGATAGAAGAATTCTTGACCGGGGTGCGCCACGCTACGGGTTACGACCGCGTGCTGGCGACCGTGCTGTTCATACGCATAGACGACGCCGCGCGCCAGTCCGCAAAGATGGGCGAGGGTCGCTGGCGCGACCACTTGGAGCGCTACACCTCGCACGCCAGAAAGGAGCTGGAACTCTTCAAGGGCCGGGAAGTGGAGATGCTGGACGGCCGGTTGCTTGCGACCTTCGATGGCCCGGCGCGCGCCATACGCTGCGCCTCGGCCATCTCGGACACGGCGGCGCGTCTGGGCATCCGCGTCAAAGCGGGACTGCACACGGGCGAGTGCGATTACGTAGAGGACAAGGTGGGAGGCGTCGCCGTGCGTTTAGGCGCGCAGGTGGCAGAGCACGCCGCAAGCGGCGAAGTCCTGGTTTCGCACACGGTCAAAGACCTGGTCGCCGGCTCCGGCATCGCCTTTGAAGAACGCGGGGCGCTCAGCCTGGACGATGTTGCGGGCGAATGGAGACTTTTTGCAGTGGAGCGCGGCGTCAGCCGTTGAGAATTGTTCCGGGGACGGGGGCGCAGAGAGAAAGAGAGAGATGACGACTGCTGTGATAAAAAGCGCGGTGAATGAGCGTGACGGTTTCGGCTACGACCCGGAGCAGGCCGTGCGGCATCTCTCAAGGGCCGATCCGGCGCTGGCCAAGCTAATCAAGCGCGCCGGCCCCTTCTCAATGCAGCTTCGCCCGGTGCGCAATCCATTTGAGGCCCTCGCCCGAAACATCATCTACCAGCAGCTACACGGCAACGCCGCCGGGGCGATTCACAGCCGCGTGCTGGCCCTCTTCGGAAAGAAGAGTCTTCGCCCGCAGGACATCCTAGCCGCTTCCGAAGCCGAGCTGAGAGGCGCTGGGCTCTCGGGCGCAAAACTCGTCGCCCTCAAAGACCTCGCGGCCAAGACCGTGGACGGCACAGTGCCCGGCCTGGCGCGGCTGCGTCGCATGCAGGACGAGGAGATCATCGCGCGACTCACGGAGGTGCGCGGCATAGGTCGATGGACGGTCGAGATGCTTCTGATATTCGGGCTCGGCCGCGCCGATGTGCTGCCCGTGGGCGACTACGCTGTGCGCAAAGGCTTCGCGCTGACCTACGGCCTACGGGAAATGCCTAAGCCTAGAGAGTTGGAGCAGTACGGCGAGCGCTGGCGTCCCTACAGGTCTGTGGCGAGCTGGTACTTGTGGCGGGCCGTCGAAATCTGAGAGCCCAATTCTCACCCTCAAAACCTACTTTTTCAATCCTTTAGCTCACATTTCCACCGTCCGAGGTAACATTTCCGGGTTGAAACGACACATTTCCGGTTTGAAATATCACGTTTGCGGTCTGAAATGTCACATTTGACACCTGAAATGTTCCATTTACACTTGTTGAGGTGGCATTTCACACCTGAAATGTCGCATTTGCACTGTGAAATGTTCCATTTAGCAGGTGAAATGTCACATTTACAGTGTGTGAGGTGGCATTTCGGGTCTGAAATCTTTCATTTCCGGCGTGAAATATCGCGTTTACAGTCTGAAATATTAGATTTCCAGTGCGCACGGTCACATTTCCACGGTGAAATGTCACATTTCCAGTCTGCGAGATCACATTTCCAACCGTTGAGGTCACATTTCCACGGTGAAATGTTGCTTT
>DASQYE010000133.1:0-10343 GCA_035639355.1 Pyrinomonadaceae bacterium | reverse complement strand
CTGGACCCATTTCGCTCACCTGCTGATCGCGCACGGACGCCGCGTGTGCAAGGCGCGCACGCCCCTGTGCGCCGAATGTGTGATCGAGCCGCTTTGCCCCTCCTCGTTGCTCAAGACGGATGCAGCGCTCGCCCCTGGTCACGTCATCTAATTTCGGAAATTGCCTGTCGTTTGGCGCACCCGGCGAAACGCGGCTACAATAGCACGGTTGAATCTCTATAGAGCTGGATGAGCGCGGGCGCGCAAGTGTCGCGACGCCGGTTGCCGAGGCCCTATAGAAAATTTATGACCCTGGAAGCTGGCACACGTCTGGGCCGTTACGAAATCCGTTCCCCCATCGGTAAGGGCGGTATGGGCGAGGTCTATCTGGCGCAGGACAGCCAGCTTGAGCGCACCGTCGCGCTCAAGATTCTTCCCGCCGAGGTCGCTTCCGACCAGCAGCGTATGCACCGCTTCGTCCGCGAAGGCAAGGCGACCGCCGCGCTCAGTCATCCCAACATCGCGCACATCTACGAGATCGGCGAGGCCGACCGTATGATCTTCATAGCGATGGAGTATGTCGAAGGCCAGACGCTCCGCCACTACATGCGGAGCGCGCGCATGAGCTTGGATCAGGCGCTGGACATAGCCGTACAGGTCGCCTCGGCCCTATCGGAAGCGCACGAGGCGGGCATCATTCACCGCGACATCAAGCCGGAAAATATCATGCTCAGGCCCGACGGCTACGTGAAGCTGCTCGACTTCGGGCTCGCCAAGCTGATCGAGAAGCGCGGGGCCGCGACCGATACCTCGGACGAAGCGCCGACGCTGCTCATCCACACGAATCCGGGCATGTTGATGGGAACCGTCACCTACATGTCGCCGGAGCAGGCGCGCGGCCTGGAGGTGGACGGCCGCACAGACATCTGGAGCCTGGGCGTCGTGCTCTACGAGATGGTAGCTGGCTGCGTGCCCTTCACCGGCAAGACGACCACGGACATGCTCGTCTCGATACTGGAACACAGGCCGCGAAAGCTGAGCCGGCTGGTGCAGGAGATTCCGTTTGATCTGGACAGGATCATCTCGAAGGCGATAGCGAAGCGCAGGGAGTCCAGGTACAAGACGGCCAGAGATTTCGTCGCCGCCATCAAGGCGCTGCGACAGGAGATGGATTTTAAAGCGAAGCTGGCCCGCTCGCTGAACCTGGACTTGCAGAGCGCGGACGCCGTCACACAGTACGATACGCGTGCCAGCGCCCAGCCTGGGCATGAGCCGTCGGCTTCCTCTAAAAGCCTGGTGCGCACGTCGCTTGGCCCACGCCGCCGCCGCCCCTCGCGCAAGGCCATAGACTCGCTTGCCATTCTGCCGCTCGTCAATGCCAGCGGCGAGCACGAAACGGAATACTTCAGCGACGGCATCACCGAGAGCATCATCAATAATCTATCGCACCTTCCGAAGCTCAGGGTCATGGCGCGCAGCACCGTTTTTCGCTACAAAGATAAAGAGGTGGACCCTCTTGAGGTCGGCCGCGAGCTGAACGTGCGGGCCGTGCTGACCGGAAGAGTGCTGCATCTGGAAGACAACCTGTTGATCCAGACCGAGCTGGTCGATGCGATGGACGGCTCGCGGCTCTGGGGCGAACAGTACAATCGAAAGATGACCGACATCTTCATCATACAGGAGGAGATCGCGCGCGAGATTTCCGAAAAGCTGCGCTTCAGGCTGACGGGCGAGGAGCAGCGCCAGCTTGCCAAGCGTCACACGGATAACCCGGAAGCCTACAGGCTTTATCTGAAGGGCCGTTACAACTGGAACAAGAGAACGCCAGAGGGCTTCAAGAAGGGGATAGAGCATTTCAAGGAGGCCATAGACATAGACTCCGGCTATGCGCTCGCCTACGCCGGGCTGGCCGACTCCTACAACATGCTCGGCAACTACAGCGAGCTGTCGCCGCGCGAGGCTTTCCCGAGGGCGAAGACGGCGGCCATCAAAGCGCTGAGGATTGACGAGACGCTGGCCGAGGCGCGCGCCTCGCTCGCTTACGCCATCAACGGCTACGACTGGGATTGGACGACGGCCGCCACGGAGTTCAAACGCGCCATCGAGCTAAAACCGAACTACGCGACGGCGCACTACTGGTATGCGACCACACACCTGGTCGCCGTGGGAAAGCTGGACGAAGCCCTGAGCGAGATAATGCAGGCCAAAGAGCTAGACCCGCTCTCGCTCATCATCAACACGAACCTCGGCTGGATATACTACTTCGCGCGCCGCTACGACGACGCGATCAGGCATGTGCGCAAAGCGCTTGAGCTGGACGAGAACTTCAGCGTCGCGTACTTCAAGCTCGGGCAGATTTACGAGCGACAGGGCATGTACGATGAGGCCATCGCGCAATACCGCAGGGCGACGCAGCTTTCCAGCAACCTCTGGATCATGCCAGGGCTCGGACACGCGCTCGCGATGTCGGGCCGCCGCGACGAGGCCCACCTGATACTGGACGAGTTGATCGCGTTGTCTAAGGAGCGTTACGTCTCGCCCTATTTTATCGCAGAGGTCTACAGAGGGCTCGGCGATATCGACAAGACGTTTGAGTGGCTTGAAAAAGCTTACGAGGATCGCTCCGATTGGCTGGTCTGGCTCGGCATCGAACCGGCCCTGGACGGCCTACGCTCAGACCCGCGCTTCATAGACCTGATGCGGCGCGTCGGACTCCCGCAAAAACAGCCGGCAGAGCTTCCCGACACAGCCTCCTAAAGAGCTTCAACCCTGTAGCGCCGATGCGCAAACATCGGAAGCGTGTTCAAGTGGCCTGGCGCGGCCGCCGAGGTGTTTCAGAAGGTTCGGCGTTTGAGGTGTGAGGGACGAGCCCGGCAGCCGCCGCTATCTCTCCATGCCTTGCTTGATTATGATCTCGGTCGCTTCGCCCCGGCCCGAGATGATGACCATCGTCCTGCCCGTTCGCAGGACGGCCTCCGCCCCTGTTCCCCTAATGGTCTGCGTCGGCTTGAGCTTCTCTACATACCAATCTATGACCTTGTTGGAGGCATCATTTGTGCGTAGCTGCATCATGTTGTCCCGGCCGGTCTTCATGTCGAGCACGGTCTCGGAGCCGGGATAGACCAGTTGGCTGGTGGGAATTGTCGGCCCCTGCGCAGGCTGCTCCTCGAAGGGCGGCGGTGGAGGTGGCGGCGGCTGTGGCAGATCGGTTCCGGGTGCGGTCGCTGCGGGCGGCGTTTGAGGCGGCGCAGTAGTAGAACTCATTGTTCGGCCTGCCTTGAGCATCGCCAGGGTGAGAAAAGCGATCGCCGCGACCAGCAGTAAGCCTATGAGCGAGACGAAGAGCCATGTCTTCTGCCGCCCGCGCCCGGCAGTAGGCTCTAAGCCCCTGGTGGTGGTCGCGTCGCGTAGCGGCGACGCTGCGCCCGGAGCCATGTAGGCGGGGCCGGTCGGCTGCGCGTTCCAGGTCTGTGTAGGGCTCGCGCGCTCGGCGGTCGCCTCGAAGATACGGGTCGATGCCTCCGATACGCTGGCCGCGTCCAGAGAGGCTTGGCCGCACCTCCGGCAAAATTTTGTTCCGGGTGTGATCGCCGCGCCGCAATTGATACAGGGTACGCTGGACATTACAGGCATTAACAATACGATGCCCGCCCGTGCCCGCGCAAGTCCGAGCCCTGGAGGAGCAAGACGGCTCAGCGACCGACACCGGGACCAGCCGCGCGGCATAGGCGGGCGGTCACAGCTCAAGCGAGAGTAAAGCCACGCGATCAAAAGCGCAGCATGAGGGGCGGGCCTCTTGGGGGCTCGTCCTCGCGCCTGCTCTTTGCGTGCTCTTATCTGGTCGCTCGCGCGCGGATTATCAATTCCGTCCCGCGCAGCAGTTCCAGATCGTCGCGCCCCTGCGCGTAGACCGAGCCAGCGCCGACGCCAGCGCCGACGGCCGCGCCTATGGCCGCTCCCTTGCCGCCGTCGGCGATCGCGCCGAGGATCGCGCCGATGGCCGCTCCGATAGCCGCGCGCTGAGCCGTGCGGTTGGTCTGACCGCTGCCCTCCTGGACTGTCCCGCTGGCCTCGCTATTGACTCGCACGTCCTCGCCCGTGGTCGTGTGCAGGCTCTCTACGTATGCGTCGAACGGGGCTGTGCGGCCGTCGCGAAGACGTATCTGCCGGAACTCGAACGCCATTTCGGGCCGTCCCGAGAGACGCCCGCCGCGATTGACGCGCGAAACGAAACCCTCAAGCGTCGCTCCCTCGAACTGCGCGGGCGCACGCACCGTCATCCGAAACGGGTCGCCCTCGCGCGACCGCGCCGTGCTGAGGTCATCTTCGAGCACGGCCACAAACTGCGTCTCCGCAGGGATGACCAGGGCATACGCATCCGTGTCGTTGCGCTCCGCGGGAGGTGGAGGCAACTGCTGCTGCGGCGCGCGCTCCCTGATTACGGGCGGAGTGTTCTGCGGTCTATTGCTCGTCGTGTTTGGCGGCGAAGGCTGCGGGAATCTTCTCTGAGGATTGTTGCGGGCCGTCTGTGTCGCCGTGCGCGGCTCGCTATCGAAGATGCCCCAGCGGGCGACCGTCGAAGTCTTGTCGTAGATGCTCTGGACGACGACGTGTTGGTTTATATCCTGACTGTAGATGCGCCGCGTCACGCGCAGGCGACGGCCATTGTCCAGCGGGTCGAAAGTGACCGTGAACTCGTCGTCCGGGCTGCCGGTCGCGATGACCATTAACTGGTCGCCGTAGAGCACGGCGCGCGTCGTGATCGTATGCCCGTCGGCGGCCTGCTCCCTTCGCTCGCGGTCGTCGGCCTCGAAGCTGATGCGCGGCGAGCGCGACGACGCGATGTCTATCACAAGCCCGCGTCGTTCGATGGCAAGCTGCTCGGGCGATTCAAGGCGCTGGGACAGGGCCTCGACAACGCGCCGCTGCTCATCGGGCGGAAGGCTGCCCGCGACACGCGCCGCTGCGATTTGCGGGTCGTCGCTGCTTTCGGCGTCCAGGCGGTAAATACCCGTCAGGCGCGATTGCGTGGACGCAGCGGCGCGATCTCCCGCCGTCGATGAACGCCGCTGCTGTTGGCCCGGCACGGCCACGCTCAGGAGCGCGATTACCGCCAACAGCACGACAACAGGTCTGATCCTATACATCTCTTTCCCTCCACGATCTTCATCCTTAAGCTTGCGCTCCTCGAACATGGCGCAGCTCGTCGGAAACGCATCTGCCGCACACAGCTCTCGATAAGGGGGATTTTAAAGAAGGTCTACAAAGGGGTGGTTTGGGTGCTACAAAGCTTAGAACTATCGGGCGGTATTATGCAAGCCCGGAGGCCGCGTTGCCAAGGCAAAAGGTAAAAGGCAAAAGGTAAAAGTCAGGACGCAAAACACTTTTAATAGAAGTGCTTTTGTCCGAAACTTCTGCCTTTTGCCTTCTTTCGATCTACTCGACGCGAACGCGGTCGCTCGCGCCGCGACCGAAGTTTTCCGGATGGTACATCTCTTCGGCCTTCGCGGGCGGAACGACGAAGTTACCGGGCGTCGTCGCGCGGGCGACATAAGAATAGGTATAGACCCCCTCCCATAGAAGCGAAGTGAACGCCTCTGCGCGCTCGTCGCGCAGGTTCTGATGCTCGAACCAGGGGCGCGACCACCACCACCATGCGCGCACTTCGGTTTGCGAGACGCGCTCGTCCTGCGGAATGCTTTCGGTGACGGCGAGCGCCGGGTTCAAGGCTTCCAGCCCGGCCGGCAGGGGATCGACCAGCGCGACGTGATAACGACGCGACGGCGCGGCCATCGTCAGGCGGACGCGGACGCGCGTGCCCGCCTTGATGTGCCACACGCCTTCGGCGTCGCGCCGCACGTCGCCCGGATTATCCAGCGCCTCGTAGATGCGCTCGACCGTAAAGCCGTAATCGGCCGCGTCCAGCTTCAGGCTCGCGGGCGCGTATTGCATCCCGACGCGATAGTAGAGGCGGCCTGGGCCGCTCTTACTCAGCACAAGGTCCTGGCTGGCGGCGTTCTCGGCCAGGTATCGCATAGGGACGTTGACCTGCTGGCGGTCTGTCGTGCGGCCACGGAACGCCTGCTCGCCGGCGAAGCGGTCGCCGAGCCACGCCCGCGCCACGAAATTCGGCGTCGCTTTTTCGTAAGTCGCGAAGTAGCGGTCGAGCGCCAGCAGTATAAAGACGTTCTCCTGCGTATTGTCCCAGCGCCCCGCCCTACGGTTCGCGAGCAACCCTCGGACGACCTTCGGGATCAGGTCGCTCGACGGCTGGTCGCCTATAAGGGATTCAAGAATGATCCCGTCTGCGCGTCGCTCGGAATGAAGCAGCAGGTATTCGCCGTCAGTGTAGGAGGTGACGAAGTGGGCCGTGCCCGCCGTCTCGGTGGCGCGGTTATTGAGAAATCGGCGAATCGCCTCGACCTGAGGCTTAGAGCCGGCGTCACCCGAGAGCACTGGAAGGAGCCACCCCACGGCTTCGAGCGAAAGATTTTCGAGCCCGGCCTCGGCGATCAGCCTGCGCGCGCGCGCAGCGTCCCTGTCATTCATGCGGTTGCGCACGTAGAGCGCGTAGGCGATGAGCGCGCGCCGCACGTCAACCGGATAGTTAGACGGTATGTGCTTCTCTATGTCGCGCAGATACCCTCTGGATTTCTCTATCATCTCGCCGGGCACTTCAAACTTCTTCTCGCGCGCGCGTTCGAGCGCATGGGCCACGTGAATACTGACGTAGGGCCAGGACTCCTCACCGCGCCGCCAGAATCCGAAGCCGCCGTCCTCGTTCTGAAGACCCCGCAAACGCTTGATGTCGCGCGCGACCGCCGCCGTCATCTCCTCGGGCTTCGGCAATCCCTTCGCGGAAAAGGCCGTGAGCACGTCGCGCAGGGCGGCGACGGCCATCACGCGCGACGATAGCTGCTCGGAGCATTCGTAAGGGTAAGCCATCAGGTAGAGCACGGCATCCGTCAACTCCTGTAGCTGTGTCGAAGAGGTAGTAATCTCCAGGCCGCCGAACTGTGGGAAGACACCTGCGGGCGCTTTGACGGGCTGTAGGATCGAGCCCTCGTCTATCTCGCCGTAGGTGGCGAACGCCTCGGTCGTGGCGGGCGTCCAGACGGGCAGTTCTATCTCTGCGGCGTCGGCCCAGCGGCCCGCGACCGCCCCCATCTGAAAGCGCGCAGTGCCGGCGCGCTGCGCCGCGACAGCCAATCGCACCTCGGCCCGGTCATTGGCGGGCACGACGACGCGACGCCCAGCCCCTTCCGTCAACTCGGCATTGGTGGCGCGCACGGCCACGTCAACCGTCATTGGCGCGTCCGTCTGGTTCTGGACGACTACGGGAAGCTCGAAGTGGTCGCCGAAGTTAAGAAAGCGCGGCGCGGAGGGGCGCACCATCAAAGGCTGTCGCGCGGTGATGGTGGATTCGCCGGAGCCGAACTGCTTGCCGCCCGCCACCGAGACGGCCATCACGCGATAGCGCGTCAGGTTATCCGGGAGCTTGACGGGAACCTGCGCGCGCCCGTTCGCGTCGGTCGGAACCGATGCGGCGAAGACGGCCAGCGCATTGAAATTCTCGCGCAGGCGAATCGCCTCGGGCTCAATCGTCTGCGAGCCTCTAGCCTGCTTGGCCATCGGGGAGGCAGACGGAGGCGGAGCAGATACAGACGTGATAGCTGCCATTTCGTTCATGACAAATCCAGCGCTCCGTCCTGCCGCACCGCCGCGAGCTTGCATCTGCGCTATCAAAATTTCAGGATTGCTGAGCATCACTTTTTCGCGCAAGTGATAATCGGTCACATCCGCGCTGCGCTGCGCGTAGAAGATCGCCAGAGGGTCTTCAAGACGGTAGCCGGTCAAGGCCAGCACGGATTCGTCCACGACGACGACGGCGACCTCGCTGCCCGCGACCGCGCGGCTCGCCGCGTCGCGCACCTCTACGTTGACGACCGTTTCCGCGCCCGGCTCCAAAGCCTTGTCGCGCGGCGTCGCCTGTACCGTGAGCCTGCGCTGCATCGGCGGAATCGAGAGATTCAGCGCTCCCTTGGCGAAGGCCGGGCGCTTCGGCAGCCGTTCGTCCATCTTACCCTCATCGTCGGTACGCGCCGCCGCTCCGACCAGATCGACCTGCACAAAAAGGTTCGGGATGAAGCGTTCCTCGATCGGGACTTTGAGCGTAAGGGTCGGCCCGTCCATGCGAAAGCGTTCGCTCTTGAGCAGGCCCGAGCGGCGCAAGGTCAACACGCCCTCGGCCGGGTAAAAGGGAGACTGAACCAGTATTTCCGCCGACTCGCCAGGCTTGTACTCCTTACGGTCGGGAATCATCTCGGCCGTCTCCTGCTGGACATCGCGGCGGGGCGGCGTCTTTCCTCCGGCGACCCACAGCGTCAGCTCGCTCTCGTTCGGGCGCTCGCGGTCGTCCATGATGCGGGCTGTGACGCGATACATGCCGCCCGTCTTCGCCTCGAACGTGCACTTGACGGCGTCCGGCCCCGACTGAACGTTGCAGTCCTGTGGGCCAACTTCTTCCTGCCGCCACTCGCCGCCCTTGAAAGTCCAATCGAGCAGTACGGCGCGCATCCTGATGGGACGACCCGTAATGATTTTACCGTCGATGTCGGTCACGATTGATTGCACGATCAGAGGCTCGCCCTGCTGTACGAAGGTGCGGTCGCTACGCAGCCCTACGTAAAGCTCCGACGGATGCACGAGCAGGCTGGCCGCGGCCGTCCACGCCTGGCGATTCACGTCCGTGACCCTCGCCTCGGCCCTGACGCTGGAGGCGCGCGGCGGATTGACCGAATCGAAATCCATACGCAGCCGGTGCTTGCCCGCAGCGTCCGTGCGGCCCGTAAAAGTCTCCGTATGGCTTTCATTGTCGCCGCCCTGTTCTTTCCACCAGGGAATCCATTTGCCGAATGTGTAATCGCCCCTGTTCGGCGGCGTGTAGTTGGCGGGCGTAGAGGTGACGCTCCACAATACTTCAGTGTTGGGAAGGCCGCCGCCCGCGTAGTAAGCGGCCGTGACGGATGCGTCAGCGTGGCCGCCGACGAGATGCGGCCCTCCGGACGCCTGCGCCGTGACCTCGAACTCGGGGCGACGAAACTCCTGCACCTGAAAATTGTGCGTGAACTGCCGGCTCGTGATCTCCTCGTCGGTCGCGTCCGACGCCTGCAACTCCAGCGCCGCATAGCCCAGGTTCATAGTGCCCGGCAGCCGTAAGGCAGTATCGAAGCCGCCGAGCGCGTTGACGTTAAGAGCGCCCTTGCCGACTTCGTTGCCCTGCGAGTCTTTGAGCGTGTAGAGGATGCGCGTCGGGCCGTCGCGGAGTGGGCCCACGTCGCCGTCACGGCCTCCGCCGATGCGCCTGATCCATCCCTTGATGTGTACCTCTTCGCCTGGACGATACATCTTCCGGTCATCGAACACGTACCAGCGCAGGGCATCGGCCGCCTCAGTCCTGTGCCAGCCGCCCGTTGTGTTCCACCATTGCGCGTGCTCGGGGAGAATAGCCACGTCGGAGCCGAGGCGTGCGACGAGAAGGTTCAGACCTGCGGCCGGCTTTGACGGCAGCGCGATGCGCGCCACTCCGTCCGCGCCGCTCGTCGCGCTGTCATTGGAAGGCCACACGCTCATCTGCACACCTTCGAGCGGCCGCCCGTCCTTGAGCGAGGTGGCCCAGCCCACCAGGTCTGTGCGATCGACAAAGGCATCGAGACCGAGCTGAGTCGCCTGCACCCATGCCCTGACGAAACGTTGCTCCCACCTGTTCTTAGGCTGCACGAGCGGTTCGACCAGGACGATGACCTGTCCGAGGCCCGCTTTGAGCGCGGGGCTCAAGTCGATGGCCGTCTCGACCATCTCGTCCGGCGCGGATTTGATCTGCATGACCCTGGAGAACACCTGTCGGCCGGGCGGCGTGCGCTGCTTCTGCGTCGCCTCGTCGTCGTATCCCTGGCTGTAACGCATGTAGGAAGTGAACTGATCCCAGTGCTCAGGGCCGACGGCGTACAGGCTGACCCTCAAGCGGTCGTAATTAATACTGTAGATTGAAAAACTTGGCGGGCCGGAAGGGTCGAGTGTGACAAAGCCCTCGCCGGATGCGCTGAGGGCCTGCGGTGCCGGGCCCACCTTGAAGGTCACGGTCGCGTCCGCGCCCAAGGTCTGCCCGAACTGGTCGCGTATCGATTTATCGAGCGTCACCTTGTAGGTGGTGCGGCCGCGCTTGAGCCCTTCTATGGTCAGCGTGTCGCCGTAGACGGCCGTCTTCGCCCCCGGCACGTCCGGCTCGATGCGTATGTTCGATCTTTGAAAAGCCTCCGCGTCGAGCGGGTTGGTGAAGGTGATTGACCACGGGTCGAAGGGCG
>DASQYE010000132.1:0-3858 GCA_035639355.1 Pyrinomonadaceae bacterium | reverse complement strand
CGATGCGATTGGTCGCGCGATCATTCTCGGCCGCTCCCGCCGCCGTCGTCGCCGCCACAGCCGGGACTTTCCCTTC
Organism: Pyrinomonadaceae bacterium; assembly: GCA_035639355.1. Lineage (GTDB taxonomy): Bacteria > Acidobacteriota > Blastocatellia > Pyrinomonadales > Pyrinomonadaceae > DASQYE01. The sequence goes on along the minus strand of DASQYE010000132.1, from coordinate 3,782 downwards.
GGCGGCCAGGCTCAACGCTTCCGAGAGCTCTCCCGCCGACTGAAAGCGGTCTTCCGGCCGCTTCGCCATCGCGCGCGAGACGACGCGGCCGACCTCCGCCGGGACATCCTTTCGCTCGTCGAGCACGGACGGAGCGGGCTCCTGCAAATGCTTCATCATGATGGCGGTTGGCGATTCTCCCGTGAACGGGACGCGGCCCACCAGCAACTCGTAGAGAATGACGCCCAGACTGTAGATGTCGGAGCGCGCGTCCAGCTCGGCCGCCTGCGAGCATTGCTCCGGCGACATATACTGCGGCGTGCCTATAATCAGGTTCGGAGAGGTCAGAGCGGGGTCCGTACCGCCGACGGGCTCTTTGATCTTGGCGATGCCGAAGTCCAGCACCTTGGCCCAGTCGCCGCCGCCGACATCTATGAGCATGATATTGTCGCTCTTGAGATCGCGGTGGACGACGCCCTCGCCGTGCGCCGCGTCGAGCGCGCCGCAGACCTGCCTGATGATCTCTATCACGCGCGGCAAAGGCATCGGCCCGTTCGCGTGTATGACCTCCTTCAAGGTCTTGCCGTGCAGGTACTCCATCACCAGAAAGACGACGCCGTTTTGCGATTCGCCGAAATCCGTGACGTTCAGAGCGTGCGGGTGAGAGATGCGGGAAGCCGCGCGGGCCTCGCGCGAGAAGCGTGCGACGATCTTATCGTCGGCGGCGAGCGATGGATGCAAGACCTTGATGGCGACGGTCTTGTCCATGAGGATGTGCGTGCCCCTGTAGACCGTGCCCATACCGCCGTGGCTCAGGAATTCTTCGACGCGATACTTATCGGCCAGCGTCTGGCCGACCAGCCCGTCGTCGGGTTTCTCCAGCACCGTCCCGTCAATCGGGCACAGCGTGACGGTATCTTCGTATGACTTCTCACACTTCGGACATTTCTTCATCTACTGCTCCGGCCTCGCCCTTCTCTGTTTGAACGAGAATAATCTTGAGCGTATCACACGAAAACAACAAAAGTAAAAAGATAAAAAGCAAAACTTCAAGCGCCTTCTCTACTTTCCCCTTTCGGCTTTTATCTTTTGCCTTTATGATGACCCGCGACCGCCTTTAAACTTTAAGCCCGGCCGTAACTTTTACCGGCGAAACTATTCGGACATGAACGAGAACCTGCTCATCATAGGCGGCGTCGCGGCCGGACTGGCGGCGGCGATGGAAGCGCGACGCCGCTCGCCCGACGCCGAAATCGCAGTGCTTGAGCGTACCCTGGATGTCTCTTACGGCGCGTGCGGTCTGCCCTACGTGATCGCCGGTCTCATCCCGAGCCTCGATCGCCTGGTCGTCCACGCGCCCGATTACTTTATCGACCGGCACAATATCCGTCTGCATCTTCAAAGCGATGTCGAGGAGATTTTGCCGGCGAAGTCAGTTGTGCGTGCACGCACCGGGGGCGAGTTGCGCGAGATCGGTTACACGCGACTCGTAATCGCTACGGGCGCGGCTGCCGTCTGCCCGCCGCTTCCGGGCCACGAGCTTGAAGGGGTGCTGGTGCTCCGTCACATGAAGGACGGGCGGCGCGCCGTCGAGTATCTGGAGCGAAGGCGGCCGCGTCGCGCCGTCGTGGTCGGCGCGGGCTATATAGGGCTTGAGATGGCCGAAGCTTTTCACGCGCGCGGGCTCCACACGACCGTCATCGAAGCCTCGGACAGGGTGATGAGCACGCTCGGCGGCCGCCTGCGAGACCGCGTCGCAGACGAGCTTCGTAGCCGTGGCGTAGAGCTTATTTTTGGCGAGAAGGTTGTGGCCTTTGAGGGAAGCAACGGCCGGGCGGGCGGCGTCGAGCGCGTCTTGACGGAGACGGGCCGCGTCGTCGAAGCGGAGATTGTCTCGATAGGCGTCGGCGTTCGCCCCAACGCGGAGCTTGCGCGAAACGCCGGAATAGAGATGGGCGAAAGCGGCGCTATTAAGACCGACGCCGAGATGCGCACCAACGTGACGAATATTTACGCGGCAGGCGATTGCTGCGAAGTCCTGCACAGAGTTTCGGGTCGAAGCGTCTGGTTTCCTCTGGGCCAGCCCGCCGTCAGGCAAGGCTGGGTCGCCGGAGCAAACGCCCTGGACGAATCAATGCCCGAGCGCTATGCGGGCGTCGTCGGCACTAACGTCGTCAAGGTCTTCGATCTGGAAGTAGGACGGACGGGACTTTCGGAGGGCGAGGCGTTAGACGCGGGCCTGGATGCTTCCGTGATCGAGAGCGAAACAAGCTCGCGCGCGGGCTATTATCCGGGCGGCTCGAAGATTCTCACGCGGCTCATCTTCGACCGGCGGGGCCGCCTGCTCGGCGCGCAGATGACCGGGCGCGAGGGCGTCGCCCAGCGCATAGATGTCTACGCCGCCGCGCTTCACGCCAACCTTAAAGTTGAAGACATAGAGCGATTCGATCTGGCCTACGCGCCGCCCTACGCTCCGACGATCGACCCCATCCTCCGCGCCGCTCATAAGGCTCGCAAAGCTTAGCGTGACAGTTAGAGCCGATCTCAGCGTTCAACAATAAAGAGGAGACGATCCCGTCATGGAATCGTCTCCCCTTGTCCTGCATGCTTCAGAGAGAGAGCGCGCGCCCCTATCTGGTCACGTCCAGGTACACGATCCTGACATCGAAGTTGCCGCTGTTGTCGGTGTAGTTATCGTCGTTGGCAAGCAGGAAGAGCCTTCCTTCCGCCTGCGAGGTAAAGGTTAGCTGGCTGCCGACGAAGAACGGCTGCGAGAGTTGGCCATCGGGCAGCCGCAGGTAGCCTATGAGCGCGCCGACGCCCGCGCTCGGCACAGGATATGTGCCGATGATAGAGGCGGCTCCGACTCGTCCGCCTTCGGGCGAGACGACGCCGGCCCTTCGTCCGGCGACGATGTTGCCCGTCGCCGTGATCGTCAGCTGATCGCCCGAGCGCACGTCAACGCCCGTATCCACGCCCCTGCGCAGATTGCCGGGCACGCTGACCATCTTTTCGCGTCTCATGCGATTATCATTGGGCCTGTTATAGCCAGGGCCCGCGTCGGAAGGCGTTCGCGGTCGCGGCGGCGCTGGATTATCGGTGCGATTCCTGCCGAAGGAGTCGTTGCTGCTATTAGGATTGTTATCGTCGCGATCATCGTTGAGCGCTTGCAGGTTTCGCTCTGTGCGTATCTGTACGCTGAAGGAGCCGCGCGCGTCCGTGTAGGCGCTGCGATTGGCCGTCAGGTAGAGGCGGCCGTCACGATCTGCTACGAACTCGCGGCTCAGGCCAAGCTCAAGAATGGGCGCGGTCGGATCGTTGCTCACGGCTCCGATGAGCACGCCCTCTGCGGCGCGCGGCAGCGGAGCGGTCGGGTCTTCTGTCGAGCGCGGTAATCCGTCCGGCGTGATGCGCGTGCGATTAGCGTAGATCGTGCCGCTGGCCCTAATCTGCACGCGCTCGCCGCGTCGCAGGTCAACGCCGCTGTCTATCCAGTTCGGCCCGAGCGTGACATCGACCGTGCGCGTGTCGTATCGAGCATCGTCCAGCGAGCGCCCCTCTATCTCAATGCGCTCGATCTCTCTCGGACGGAAGAACGCGATCTCGCCGCTCAAGCCCGCCTGAGTCGTGGAGCCCTGCGTCGATGAGCTTTGGGAGGTGCGCGTCTCGTTGATGCGCACGACGAAGCGCCCGTTGATGAAGCCGAGCACAGTTCCCTGCACTCTTCGCCCGTCGCGTAGATAGATCGTATCGGCCGCGACCAATGAAGCGGCCATGATCGTCAGCAGAAATGCGAAAATGAT
>DASQYE010000131.1:0-2858 GCA_035639355.1 Pyrinomonadaceae bacterium | reverse complement strand
CCGCCTCTGCGTCGCCTCCTGGTACTCCCGTACAGCTTTAGTGCCGGGTAATGAGCTTTTTTGCGCACGTCATCAAGCTTTCCAGCCCGGCTTCTTAAAAACCCTCGCGCTGTAGCTCCATCGCAGCGCTCTCTCTAACCTAAATTGAAGGAGTATCGTTGATGAAAAGCTTACCTCGTTCGATCTATCTCTCTTTTTTGGTCCTGGCGCTTACTCTCGCTGCGCTTCCGATCAGTAATCTCAGCGGCACGAATACTTCCGCACAGAGCACTACGAAGCAATACGTAATCGTGTACCACCAGCAGAGTTCTGTTCCCAAGACAGCCGACGACAGGATTTCCCGCGTGGGCGGACAAGTCGTTACCCGCCTGGAAGAGGTCGGCGCTGTGGTCGCAACCTCCAGTAATCCCAATTTCGCAGCCGAGCTGGCAAACTCGGACGCCTCCGTCTCAGACGTGTCCGAAGACCTTATCCTCAAGATGATCCCCACTCCGCAGGAGATGGGAGTCGTGGCGATGGGCGACGGCCCCGTGGAGCCTCCGGGTGACGATACCCAGACCGGTCCTGAGCCTTTCTATCCTTTCCAGTGGGACAAGAAGCGCATTCGCGCCTCCAACCAGGGCTCGTACTCTGTGCAGCAGGGCCGTCCTGATGTGATCGTCGCCGTGCTGGATACGGGCGCTGATGTTATAGCAGTCCCGCACCAGGACGTTGCGCCGAATCTTAACTTCGCTCTCAGCCGTTCGTTCTTCCCCGTGACGCCCAACCCGGACGGAGACCCGAATCCGGCGGCATGGGATGACAAAAACGGCCACGGCTCCTGGTGTCAGAGCGCAGTCGGCGCACCGATTAATGCTAGAGGCATCTCGGGCGTCGCACCCAGAGTCACGCGCGTGGCTTTGAAGGTGCTGGGCGATAACGGATCAGGAAGCTACGTTTCGCTTGCACAGGCGTTGATCTATTCAGGCGTTCATAAGTTTGATGTCGCTTCGATGAGCCTGGGCAATTACCTGCGCCGTGCCGACCCGAGCCAACAAGCGCTCATCAAGCTCGTTCAGCGCGCGGTTAATTTTGCGCGCGAAAACGGCGTTACGCCAATCGCTGCGCTGGGCAACGATAGCTTCAACTTGAGCGACGGCGACTTCTTCCGTGACTTCATAGAAGTTCCGGGCGAGATAGACGGCGTGATTGGCGTCTCGGCCACAGGCTATTTCAATTTGAAAGCCTCCTACAGCAATTACGGTGTCGGCAAAACGGACATCAGTGCGCCGGGCGGTGACTTTGCTGTTCAAACCACTTCGCAGACCAATCCGCTGGGCGGCGGAAGCGTACTCGGCGCATGGGCACAAGAGGTCTTCGGGCCAAACGCTTATGCCTTTGCAAGCGGCACTTCGATGGCGACGCCCAATGCCGCCGGTGTCTGCGCCTTAATCATCTCGCAATTCGGTGATTTCACACCCGACAACTCTCGCAAGACCCACATGTCTCCGCAGAGAGTTGAGGCTTATCTGCAACAGACGGCTAACAATCAGCCGTGCCCTGAGCCCAGAGAGGTCAACTTCTTTACAGTCTTCCCTGTCGGCACGCTTCCGGCGGGCTCACAGGTCGGAGCGCCCAACCAGAGATGCCAGGGCGATGCGGGCTACAACAACTTCTACGGCAAGGGGATGGTTGACGCCTTCAAGGCCGTCACGGAAGCTCCCGGCCAATAGGTAGAAGCCAACCGGGCGACCGGTCATCAGGCAAGCGCCCTGACGGGTAGCCTTTTATATGAAAGAGGCCGGGTCGAGATTTCAGTCTCGGCCCGGCCTCTGGTTTTTCGTCACACCACGGCGGATGATTTCTTCATCATTTCATTCGTCCAGTTTTTTGTACTGATCTACGAAGAAATGGACTTGACTTGTCAACGCGATTTGGCATATTGTCACGCCGCTTTGAACCGATAGTCGAACGGTTTCCTTCCGAACTCTTGTCCGACTATGTCCAAATCCCCGCGCTGTTTGTTCCAAACACAGCGCTCAGCGCCAACTCAACAGGAGCGACAATATGGAAAGGCTTCCCTTCTCCATTCATGCGCTCCTATAGCTCTGATGGTTACTGCCTGAGGAGAATTTTACCTGCTGCTTTTACTTACTGGCTGATCCGACGCGGCCTCAAAGTAATCCGCCCGTACGCAATCAGCTCCATCGTAACCCCGGCGCTGGTGTCCTAATCACAGCGCCACTCCCATAATTGTTAAGGAGCCAGTATGACAAAAAGGAACTACCTGTATATCTCTCTGCCTCTAATTTTGATAGCTCTGATCGCCCTCGTCGTACCACTCGCAGATGTGAGCGGTACGCGCACTTCGGCCCAGAGCGCACCGAAAACCTTCGTGGTTGCATTCCATCAAACCGGTTCATTGCCGAGCAATGTTGACAAGATTGTCGCCAACGCAGGCGGAACCATCACGGCACGGCTGCCCGAAATCGGCGGCATCGCCGTCAGCTCCTCCAACCCGGACTTCGACAAAGCGATCAAGGCAAGTCCGCAGGTCAAGGCCGCCGACGTGGCGATCGAGATGAAGCTCATCGTGCCGCCCTCGGACGGCCCCTCTACACAGAGCGCCGATAACAACGGCGGCAACTTCACGCCAACCGGGCCCGACCCGCAGCCCGGCACCGAGCCGCTCTATAACCAGCAGTGGGATAAGATGCGTATGAACGCATCGGCCACCGGTTCCTATTCCATGCAGACCGGTCGCAAGGACGTAACGGTCGCAGTTCTGGACACGGGCGCTGACGTTACACATCCTGACATTGCCCCGAACCTGGAACTCGCGCGCAGCATCTCCTTTGTGCCCACAGAGCCCACGATCC
>DASQYE010000130.1:0-4621 GCA_035639355.1 Pyrinomonadaceae bacterium | reverse complement strand
TATGGTGGCGACCACGGGACATGGCGAAAGCGGCGGCGCGGTGTATTGCACGTGGAGCAGATCGACGGGGCGGCGGCGCAGCTCTGCCGAGAGCGTCAACGGAATGCGTAGCAGGGGCGTGTGCGGCAGCGTCATGCGAACCGAAACGTTCGGCCACCGGCGGGCGAAACGCTCCACGGCCTCGCGCCTGGTCACGTACAGCGTATAGCGATTGACCGTGTCCATCTCGGCCAGCGCCTCAATCAGGTTCGTGACGTAGCTCTCATTACCGGCCAGACCGGCCCCGACCGAGTGCGCGTCTATGGCGATATGCAAGACAGACCTGTGCTCCCGAATCAAGAATTATTTTGAGGGGCAAGAATCAACTGCCGTCGAGTTTACTCGAAAGACTCCGCGCTGGGAAGGACGCCGCGAAAGCTCTTGCGATGGATGGGGCATGGCCCGTGCCGGCGGAGCGCTTCCGTGTGGGCGCGCGTGCCGTAACCGACGTGGCGTATGAAGTCGTACTGCGGGTAAACGTCGTGAAGTGCGCGCATCAACGCATCACGATGGGTCTTGGCGATGATGCTGGCGGCGGCGATGGAGGCCGAGACCGAGTCGCCGCGAATGATCGCTTTCTGTGGAAGAGCGGATTCCTTGAGCTGTAGGGCGTCTATCAGAATGTAATCGGCGCACGGGGCCAGGCCCTCTACGGCCATCATCATCGCGCGGCGCGTCGCCTCCAGAATATTGATGCGGTCTATCTCTTCCGGCTCGACGAGCCCGACCGAATAACACAGCGCCGTATCTTTCAGCTCCTCCGCAATGCGCTCGCGCTCCTTTCGCGTCAGCCGTTTTGAATCGTCCAGCCCCTCGGGCAGCGACCGCTCAGGGTCTAGGATGACGGCGGCGGCGGCCACGGGGCCGGCCAGCGCGCCCCTGCCCACCTCGTCCACTCCGGCCACCAATCGAAAGCCGCAGGCGCGCGCCTCCTCTTCAAAGGCTGTGCCTACGGCTGATACTCGCCGACGCATAAGATCAGTGATGAGTGACAAGTGACGAGTGACGAGCAGCAGGACAAGCTTTTATCTTGGTCACTCGTCACTTGCCACTGGTCGCCGTTCTATTTCTTGCCAGCGGCGGAAGCGCCCTGGGCCTGTTCCGAGGTGGTGCGCGTATCGCGCTCGCGGATGCGCGCCGCTTTGCCGCGAAGGTTGCGCAGGTAATAGAGCTTGGCGCGACGGACGCGGCCGCGCTTGACGACATCTATGTGATCGACGATGGTCGCGTGCAGCGGAAAGATTCTTTCGACGCCGACGCCGAAACTGGTCTTGCGGACGGTGATCGTCTCGCGCACGCCGCCATGCTTGCGTGCAATGACGATGCCTTCAAACACCTGCAAGCGCTCCTTTGTTTCCGACTCCTTGATGCGAACGTGCACGCGCACCGTGTCGCCGGGCTGAAAATCCGGGATTGACTCGCGCAACTGCGCCTTATCGACTGCGTCTAAGCGGTTCATGATATTACTCCATGTTTAGATTTTGGATTTTAGATTTCGGATTAACGCTTTCGTAAACCTGAAACGTGGACTCTCAAATTCTTAAATCCGAAATCTAAGATCCAAAATTATTCTTCTTCACCTAGCCCGGCGCGATCATCTGCGTCAAGCTCTAATCTTTCAAACAGGTCGGGGCGGTTGCGCCTGGTCTTTCTGAGCGCCTGTCGCCTGCGCCAGCGCGCTATCTCTCCGTGGTGGCCGCCGAGCAAGACATCAGGCACGCGCAAAGAGCGAAACTCCGGCGGGCGCGTGTAGTGCGGAAAATCCAGCAACCCTTCGGAGAAGGAATCGTGACGCGCGGAGGTCTCGTTGCCGAGCGCGCCGGGCACTAGCCGCACGACCGAATCGACCAGCACGACGGCCGCCGGTTCGCCGCCCGACAGGACGTAATCCCCTATGGAGATTTCATCCGTCACTAACTTTTCGGCCACGCGCTCGTCCACGCCTTCGTAGCGACCGCAGATCAGCACGATCTGCTCGGAGCGCGAGAGGTCTTCCGCAACCTTTTGTGTCAACGTGCGGCCCTGCGGCGAGAGAAGCACGACGCGAGTCGCTTCCCCGTAGCGGTCGCGCTCGCTCGCGCCCGTCAAATCCTCTACCGCCTCGAAGATGGGCTCGGGCTTGAGCACCATTCCATCGCCGCCCCCGAACGGACGATCGTCAACGATCCTGTGTTTATCGCTCGCCCACCGGCGCAGGTCGTGCGCCCTGACCTCGACCAACCCGGCGGCGCGAGCGCGCCGGATGATCCCGTGCTCGAACACCTCTCGAAAGAAGTCGGGAAAAATCGTAATAATGTCAAACTTCATTTTGGATTTTAGATTTTAGATTTTGGATCGACGCTTTCGGCCATCTTGAATCCTGGAATCAAGGCTTTCAACCGTGCCAACTCGCCAATCCAAAATCCAAAATCCAAAATCTAAAATTCCAACAGTCCCTCGGGCGGGTCTACGCGTATCAGCTTGCGCTCTATGTCAATCTCGACGCAGATTGACTCGGCCAGCGGGATAAGATGTTCGCGCTCCATCTGCTCGTTTTCGACCACGAGCATTTCGACGCCGCCCGTCCTCATCACTTCGCGCACGCGCCCGATTCTTTCGCCCGAGACCGCCTCCACCAGACAGCCCGCCAGCTCCCAATCATAAAACTCGTCATCTGGAAGCTCAACGCGCTCATCTTCGGGGACGGCGAACTCGCTTCCGATTAGCGCTCCGGCCGCCTCTATGGAATCGTACCCGGCGAATTTAAGGACGACGCGCCCGGATTGAAACCAGTGCTCTTCGAGCCGGAGGACTTTACGCTCGCCGTCCTCTGTGACAGCTATGAGCCGTTCCAGATTTTCAAATCGCTCGGGAAAGTCCGTCAAAAGCTCTGCGACCACTTCGCCGCGCAAGCCCCTGGTCTTGACGGCGCGGGCCACGGCCACCAGCTCGCCCCCGAGGTCTCTTTCGTCGTCGTCGTAGCCGCCCTCGCTCATTCGACTATGTCAAGAACGAAGCGCCTGTTTCTTTTGGCGCTCGCTGCCTGTAGGATCGCACGCAGGGCGCGCACCGTTCGTCCCTGGCGACCGATGAGCTTACCCATATCGGTCTCGGCCACGCGTACTTCGATGACGGTCGAGCCATTGTGCTCTCTTTCGCGCACATCGACCGCAGACGCATCGTCCACCAGGGCTTTCACGATCATCTCGACGGTCTCTCTCATAAGCGAAATAAGCGCAGACACGGCAGCAGAGGCGCAGGCGCGGTCTTCACCGCCGCGACCGCTCATCTTACGGACTCTTTTTTCAGGCCGAGGCGGTCGTCGTCGTCTCGGCGGCCTCCGTGGCCTGAGCCTGAGCTTTCTGATTGGCCTTAATCAATCGTCGCACGGTCTCGGTCGGCTGCGCCCCTTTTTCGAGCCAGTACTGTGCGCGCTCCGCATCCAGACGAAGCTCCGCAGGGTTCTGCGTAGGGTTGTAGAAGCCCAGGTTCTCCAGGTAAGCGCCGTCGCGCTTGGAGAGCTTCTCCTTGACCACTATGCGATACGAAGGTCTCTTCTTCGCGCCCATGCGCATTAATCTGATCGCTAACAAATCTTAATCCTCCAAAAGCAGATGTCAGATGTTGGTAAAAGCATTTAACTGACATCTGACATCCAGCATCTGCTGTTTATTTTCTTTTCCAGCGTTTCTTCTTCCCCGTCTTCTTGCGCGAAGGCCCTGCTGAAAGCTGGGGCACCGCGCCGTCCTCGTCGCCGTTTCCGCCCATCATGCCGGACAGATCCGGCATCCCGGCCATTCCCGCCATGCGACGCATCATCTTTCCTTTGAGGCCGCCGCCACCGCCCATGCCGCCGAAGAGGCCCGAGCCGGACAGCTGTCGCATCATCTGCCGCATCTCCGTGTACTGCTTAATGAGAGCGTTGACATCGGCCACGGTCGCGCCCGACCCCCTGGCGATACGACGGCGGCGATTCGCATTCAGTATCTTGTGATCGTTGCGCTCTTCGACCGTCATCGAATCGATGATCGCTTCCGTGCGTTTAAGCTCGCGCTCCATCTGCTTGGTCTGCTCTTCGCTCAGCTCCGGCATACCGATGCCGCCCAGAAGTTGATCGGGCAGCAGCTTCATGATCTTGGAGAAAGAGCCGAGGCGCTTGACCTGCCGGAGCTGCCCGCGAAAGTCGTCGAGCGTGAACTGGTTCTTCTGAAGCTTCTTGAGCTGTTCTTCGGCCTCCGACTGGTCAACTTTCGATTGCACCTCTTCGATCAAGGAAAGCACGTCGCCCATGCCCAGGATGCGCTGCGCGATGCGATCAGGATAGAAGGGTTCGAGCGCGTCATATTTTTCGCCGACGCCGACGAACTTGACGGGCTGGCCTATGACCTGTTTGATCGAAAGCGCCGCGCCGCCGCGCGCGTCGCCGTCCATCTTGGTCAGGATCACGCCCGTGATTCCCACCTGTCGATGAAACTCTTCGGCCGAGCGCACGGCATCCTGTCCCGTCATCGCGTCGGCGACAAACAGCGTCTCGACGGGCCGCGTCTCCGTCTTTATGCTGACCAGCTCCTGCATCAGCTCGTCGTCTATGTGCAGGCGTCCG
>DASQYE010000129.1:0-10581 GCA_035639355.1 Pyrinomonadaceae bacterium | reverse complement strand
CGGAAGCGACCGAGAGCTTTCACCTGATGAATCTAGTCACGCACTACGCGCTCGCCCACCCGGAGATAGCTTTCACGCTGACCAACAACGGGCGCGAGACGCTGCGCGCAGCCCCGGCAGCAGACTTGCGCGAGCGCGCCTACCAGATCTTCGGCGCTGATTTCATCGCCAACCTGTTGGAGGTCGCGGGCGGGCACGCGGGCGTGGCGCGCGTGCGCGGTTTCGTTTCCGCGCCGCTCGAAAGACGCACCTCGCGCGACGCGCAGTACCTCTTCATCAACGGGCGCTACGTGCGCGATCAGCTCATCAGTCGCGCGCTCTCCGATGGCTATCGCGCCATCCTCCCGCAGGGAGTCTTTCCGGCGGCGCTACTGTTTCTGGAAGTCCCGCTCGAAGAGGTGGATGTCAACGTCCATCCGGCCAAAACGGAAGTGCGCTTTCGCCGCGCGGCGGCCGTGGCCGATTCCGTCCGCGAAGCCGTGCGAGCGACGCTCGCCAGCGCCGGTTACGTGCGCGCGGGCGATCCTTTGAAAGAAAGGGAAGCAGCGGCTTATGACAGCGCCGCCGCAGGCGGCATCGCGGACGTTGATTTTGCGCCCGGCGTCGGCGCAGACGAGGGCGGCAGCGTCGCGGCGCTTGAGTCCCCTGCCGAGACAACGGCGCAGATTCATCCTCCTTCTGCTTCTCCCGCGCGCGGGGGACAGCAGAGGCCCAGGTTCGACGTATCGCCGCCGCAACCACAGCAGGGCACTATAGAGTTCAGCACAGCCGGCCGGGGCGAAGCGACGACGCCTCCGCCTGAGCCGCGCGACCAGATTCCGTTCGGAGAGCCGAGCGTCGCCGCAAGCCCCGCTGCCGATGAGGGTCTAGCGCGAGGCGCGTCCCCTTCCGAAGATGAGAGAGCGCACGAGCCCGGCGAGACGCAGGCGACGCGGCCTCCTGCGCCGGTCGATACTTCCTCCGCTCGACAGAGCGCGGGCGTGCTCGCGTCAGCCCAGCCGCGTGAGGTGCGCTCGCCGGGTGAGCTTCCGCCGCTCACGTCCCTCGCCGGGCTCGTGCGCGAAGTCCCCGCCGAAGCCTTGTCTGCAAACATTCGCCCGCTCGGCCAGCTCAGCGACTCCTTCATCATCGCCACGGACGACGATGGGCTTCTTCTAATCGACCAGCACAAAGCGCACGAGCGCATTCTCTTTGACAAGTACCATCGCCGGGAGGCCGCGCGCGGCACGGAATCGCAAAACCTGCTGATGCCGGAGACCTTTGACCTGACGCCGGCACAGGCGGCGCTGTTCGACACGGTCGCGGGCGAGCTTGAGGGCTACGGCTTCGGACTGATGCGGCTTTCGGGGCGCACGGTGGCGATCAAGGCCGTCCCGGCGGACTTGCCCGCAGGGGAAGCACGTAACATGCTCTCCGAGATTTTAGAGACGGTCGATGCCGAAAGGCGCGGCGCGGCGCGCACCGACTTGAGCGAGCGTATAACGATCACGCTCGCCAGCCGCGCGGCCATCAAAAGCAGCACGCCGCTCGCGCCGGAAAAGATGCGCTGGCTCATCGATCGGCTGCTCGTAACCTCTTCGCCGACCACCTGCCCGCACGGCCACCCCATTATCCTGCGCCTCGCCACGCGCGACATCCTCAAGGGTTTTCAGCGGAGTTAAGGAAGAGATTAGAAGCGAAGCAACACGGCGCGCTCTCTCTCTATAGACGGTCGAGCGTTGCGAGGACGAGCGCCGTGTCCGACAGATCGGGCAGGAGCGCGTCAGGACAGTGCGCTATCAGGTCTTGCGCGGCGTAAAGACGGCCCGTGCCAACGGCGACGGCGCGCGCGCCGAAGTGGCGTGCGCAGGCTATGTCGTTCGGCGTATCGCCTATGACTATGAATTGCGAGGGCGCAAGCTCCGCGCCTAAGTGACGGCTGATGCGCTCGCGGGCGAGCGCGGGCAGGTCGCGCCGGTCGTGCGAGTCGTCGCCGAATGCGCCCGGCAGTCGAAAGAAATGCGAGAGGCCGACGAGACGCATCTTTAAATGCGCGGCCGCTTCGAGATTGCCTGTCAGCAGCGCCGAAGCATAGCGCGGATGCCGGTCTATGGCTTCGAGGATTTCGCGCACTCCGGGCAGCAGATGAAAAGGCTGCTCGCCCTCTCCTGTAACGCGCTCCATCTCGCGCATGTAGAGCGCGCGCAGCTCGTCCATGCGCTCGCGTATCTGAAGGTGCGTGAAGCCCTCGTCGCGCAAAGCCTCTGCCACGATCTGCAAGTCCGTCATGCCCGACACGCTCAGCTCGCCGAGGCGGCCCGCCGTTCCGAAGATGCCCTCGATCGCTGGGGCCGTGTAATCCTTGAACAACCCTGTGCGCGACGAGCGTATAAGCGTCCCGTCGATGTCCCATAAAAGAATGCGCAGCCCGGAAGGCGCTCGAAGCGGTGTGGAAGGAAGGCCGTTGCGCGTGCCCTTCATTTCGTCTCTCATCCCTTGCGGCCCCCTCTATTCGATCACCGCCAGCACGTCGCCCGCGTTGACGGTCGCGCCGGGCCTTGCGTGCAGCTCAACGACACGCCCGGCGCGCGGCGACTTCATCTCGTTCTGCATCTTCATCGCTTCGACTACGACTACGCCCTGCCCGGCCTCTACCATCGCGCCCTCTTCGACGAGCACGCGGACGACTTTGCCCGGCATCGGCGCGACGATCTGCGCCGCGCCGTCTTCTTGTGCGCCCGCGCTCTGCCCCGCGCGCAGGCGCTTCGGGTCAATTATCTTGACAGTGTAAGCGTGGTTTCCCGTGTGAACGCGCAACAGCCCGCGAGACGGACGGTCTCTCTCCGTGCGGCACTCGTAAACGCGACCGTCAGCGATCAGAAGATAGACGCCCGCCTCCGGCTCTCTCAGCGACAGCTCGTACAGGCGGCCGTCAACTTCCGCTACGACGCGCCCGCCCTCGCGCTTGATGTCGAGCGCGTGCTTTTCGTTTTCGATCTCCGCCGTTAATCTCATAACGCCATTCAAAGCGCGGTTTGAAGATTCAAATCGCAGATTTAGAGATTTCAAATCTCGGACAGCAAGCGCGAGGCCGGAACATAAAGGCCAAAGCATTAGCATGGAGGCCGGGGCGCGCCTGAAGCTTTTCCGCCCGCCGCTTTTCGTCACAGGTCTCTTGAGCGGAGCAGCGCGGCGCGGCCGGCCAGCCTCCACTGGCTGCGCTCCTCCTCCTCCTGCTCGCGCGGCTGCCGGTTTATAGAAGCCTCTTTCTGTGCCCGCGCGTAATCGAGCGCGGCGGCGACGAGCGCCACATCGCGGCGCTGCCTTTCCGCTTCGTCCGCGTCTTCGGCCCGAGCGGCTTCACGCTGCGCCTCGCGGCGCGCGAAGAATCGCTCTATGAAACCCGTGTCGAGTCGCCCCTCTATGAACTCCGTATCGCGTACGACTTCGCGAAAGAAGGGAAGCGTCGTCTTGATGCCGGCGACCGTGTATTCGTCCAGCGCGCGGCGCAGACGATCGATCGCCTCGGAGCGCGTGCGCCCCCAGGCGGCGAGCTTCGAGATCATAGGATCGTAGTAGATGGAGATTTCCATGTTCGCCGTGATGCCGCCGTCGTCGCGTATGCCCGGCCCCGCCGGAACGCGCAGAGCGTTGATGTGTCCGGGCGCTGGGAGAAAGTTCTGCTCGGGGTCTTCGGCGTAAACGCGACATTCTATGGCGTGCCCTCGCCACCCTATGTCGGCCTGCGTGAACGAGAGCTGACGGCCTGCGGCGACCATGATCTGCTCGCGCACCAGGTCAATGCCGGTGACCAGCTCCGTGACCGGGTGCTCGACCTGTAGACGAGTGTTCATCTCAAGAAAATAGAAGTCGCGTGTGGCGTCGGCGACCAGGAATTCGACTGTGCCCGCGCCCTGGTACGAGACGGCGCGCGTCACACTTATCGCCGCCTCGCCCATGCGCGCGCGCAACTCCACGGCGTCGTCGATAGGCGAAGGGCATTCCTCTATCACTTTCTGGTGGCGTCGCTGAATCGAGCACTCGCGCTCGCCCAGGTGAACGACCTGGCCGTGCGCGTCGGCGAAGACCTGTATCTCTATATGGCGCGGACGCTCGATCGCTTTTTCGAGATAGATCTCGGAATCTCCGAAGGCGGCGGCGGCCTCCGATTGCGCCGTCTCGAAGGCGGACGCCAGCTCGGCTTCCGAAGGGACGAGCCGCATACCCTTACCGCCGCCGCCGGCCGACGCCTTGAACATGACGGGGTAGCCTAGACGCGCCGCCGTCTCGCGCGCCTCTTCAAAGGAGCGAAGCGGCTCGGTTGTGCCCGGCACGACCGGCACTCCGGCCTCGATGGCGACCCGGCGCGCGCTCGTCTTAGAGCCCATCAATTCCATAGCCTCCGCCGGTGGCCCTATAAAGGCCAGGCGGGCGCGTGTGACGGCGCGCGCAAACGACGCGTTCTCGGCCAGAAAGCCGTAGCCCGGATGAACGGCCTCTGCGCCCGAGCGAAGCGCCGCCTCCAGGATGCGGTCTATATTCAGATAGCTCTCGATTGACGGCGCGGGGCCGATAGGGTAAGCCTCGTCTGCCAGACGAACGTGCAGCGCGTCCGAGTCCACCTCGGAAAAGACCGCCACGGGCGAGATCGAAAGGTCGCGGCACGCGCGTATGATGCGCACGGCAATCTCCCCGCGATTGGCGATCAGGATTTTACGGAACATAAGAGAGCAGTGACGAGTGATAAGTGACGAGTGACAAGATAAAGAACCTGTCCAGGCTTGTCACTTGTCACTCGTCACTTATCACTGCCTTTATCACTGCTTTTCAAACTACTATGGAATTGCCCGGCTGGTGCGGGTCGTAGCGAACGGTGATGCGCGCGCCGGGCGCGTATTCGGCCGGGCGCTTCTGTTGCTCGCCGTCGAGCACCTGCGACGACTCGTAGTCAACGCCGCTGATATTATAGCTATAGAAAATGTGTGTGAAGACGCCTGACTCGGCCTCGCCGCCGATGTCTATGATCGTACCCTCGGCGATGCGCCCGGTGCGCAGGAGCCTGGCGCGACGAGCCCCCTCCGGGTCTTCTTTGTTCCGCCGGAAACGATCAAGAAACGGCATGTTCGACGGCTTCGGCTCAGGGCAGGGGATCGCCTGACGGCGTGGCGGCGGTGGCGGCCTGGCCGGGCTTTGACGGCTTGAAAAGGACGCCGTCACGCATCAGCCAGTCGTCATCCGTGTTCGGAATCTTGTCCGCGCCCGGCAAGCGCACCGTGTAATTGGTAAACGAGATTCGCTCGTTTACCGAATCGTCCGTGGAACTGTTCGTTGAGACGCGGCGCAGGGCCGCACCACGCAGCCTTGACGGCTTAGCCGTCGAAGCGTCCGCCACGTTGGCGCTGGGAACGTAAGTGCTCGGGTCTATGTTGGAGAGCGCAACGGCGATCGAGCCGTTCGGGTCGGGCAATCCGTCCTGTAAATCCTTGAAAGTCGTCGGATAGGTCTTGTAACGCAGGCGATACTCAAGGAGCGCTCTTTGCAGCGTGTAGCCCTGCGCTTCGACCGCCGCCTCAAGACCCCTCTGTCGCTGCCGCAGGCGCTCCGGCACGGTGACGCCGATGAAGGCGGCGATCATCACGGCGACCAGCGCGGAGGCCGCCAGCCCGCAGCGCGCCAGGTCCTGACCCGAGAATCGCGCCGTCTCGCGACGGATGCTCAGATAGATGAGCCAGCCGCCCCAGCACGCCGCCACACTAAGCGGCAGCGCTATCCCTTTCAGACGCCACGCCGCAGTCTCGGCCGCCGAGACGATGGGCCAGAAACCTATCATCAGCGGCTTCGTCTCAAAGAATGCGATGAAGGTGCTAAGCCCGAAGGAGAGGAGCAGTATGATGCCGCTCGCGCCTACCAGCAGACCACGCCCGTAGGACGGCAGCTCGAATTCGGGGCGGGCCAGGGGCGGGCCGACGGCGCGAGCGCCGCACTCTACGCAGCCATCCAGCAGATCGCCTTCAAACCTACAACCGCAACAGGGGCAGACACTCAATGTCGTTTACCTCGAATACTCAAATGGGAGAACCTTTTCCTGACCTTGCTTTAATCAATCGCCTGAAAGGATGCGCCCGCCTTAGCGCACAAGCCCCGGCTCCGGTCTTCGCTCGGGCCCGACGTTAGATGCGGGAGCGGCCGGTTCGGCTGCCGTCTCAAGGCGAGCGGCATCGGCCTTATTGACTTCAAGCCAGGTGTGATACATGCGATGCGCGAACGTCCAGTAGGAGCCGACCGCCAGAATCCAGAGCACCGCTGGCATACGGTTCAAAAGCAGGTTCTGCGAGCCCGGATGCGTCGTCAGCGCGCCGATAATCAGCAGCACCACCCTTTCGGGGCGACGCAGGAATCCGACATCGCATTTGGGTATCAGGCTCTCGGCCCGCGCGCTAGTGTAGCTGACCATCACAGACCCCATCATCGCCGCGCCGGCCAGGAAGACGTTCAGGGTCGAATGAAATTGCGTATCGCGCGCGTAAAAGACCATCAGGCCGACGAAGATTACCATGTCGGAGAGGCGGTCTAAGGATGAGTCCAGAAAGCCTCCGAAGCGCGTCACGCGCCCCGAAAGACGGGCCACCTGCCCGTCCAGTATGTCGAACAGATTGGCGACGATCAGAATAATGCCTGCCCAGAAGAAGTAGCCGAAACCGAACAGCAGGCCGCAGCCGACGTTGATGGCGACGCCGATGACGGTGAGAAAGTTCGGGTTGATGCCGCCGTAGGCAAGCCAACGCACCATAGCCGTGATAATGCGCTGCGCGCCGCGCCCAATGCTCGCCCCGAACACCTTTTTGTACCTCTCCTCTACAACAGACGGGCCGCCGATTTTGCGCACGGCAAGCCCGTATTCAAGCGGAGCATCATAGGGAGGCCCGCAAACGCTTGTCAAGGATTACGGAGCAGTACGAGCGGCGGGCGGCAGCCGCGTCCATCACTGGTCGCGCTCCGACTCCACCGCCTCGTGAATGGTCGTCAGTCGCTTGATCTCGAAGCGACGACCGCCCGCAGGCGTATGCACGACGACCTCGTCTCCCTCTTCTTTGCCCATCAGGCTGCGGCCGACGGGCGATGCCGTGGAGATCAATCCGGCCTGGGGGTCGCTCTCCTCCGGCGTCACCAGTCGATAGGTTAGCTCTTCGTCGCGCGCCGGGTCGTAAAGCACGAGCGTCGAGCCGTAGGCCGCCCGCCCGTGCGGGACTTTTGAGATGTCTATGGAGGAGATTTCGCTGAGGCGCTGGCGAAGCTGGGAGATGCGCGCCTTGACCATATTCTGTCGGTCTAGGGCGGCGCGATATTCTGCGTTCTCGCGCAGGTCTCCGAATTCCAGAGCGCGCTTGATCTCTTTCGGAAGATGCACGCGCAGCTCCGATTCCAGTTCGTCCAGTTCCGCCTGTAGGCGTTGCTTAATGTCTTGTGTCAACTCGTGTCCCCATCTAGGCGTCTGTAAGATATATGCGCCAGCTCCGCCCGATTATATGCCGCGCGGGCTGCGCCTTGAAAGAGTTCTCCGTTAAAACGGGCCGGATTTTTTGTGGCTGCGACTTTTTCCGCCCGGCGGCGGCGCGGGTCGAGTCATGTGCCGGGCGCGTGCGCCCGTTTAGCATGATGGGCCGCTTCGTCCGGCGCGCCGAAAGAGATGCCGGTGGCACGCGCCGTGTGAATGAGCTGGCTATCGGGCGGGACAGTCTTCAGATTGACGACGGCCTCGGCGAGCGGGACTGTAATAATATCCGCCGCTTGGAGGGCGACCATGACGCCGCGTTTGCCCTCGGCCAAAGCGCGCACGGCGCAGGCCCCGAAGTTTGTCGCCAGCATCCGGTCAAAAGCGTTCGGAGTGCCGCCGCGCTGCAAGTGCCCCAGCACTACGCAGCGAGTCTCCTTGCCCGTCAGCTCTTCGAGCGACTTGCGGCAGTAGTTGCCGACACCGCCCAGGCGCGGCGAGCGAGACGCGTCGCCCTGTTCCTGGTAGATCACGTCGCCGCCCGCTTCCGTAGCTCCTTCGGCGGCGACGATAATGCTGAACTGCGAATCGCACGCGTCGCGCTCGCGCACTTTGGCCGCCACCGATTCCATAGAGAAAGGGATTTCCGGAATCAGGATCACGTCCGCGCCGCCCGCTATCCCCGAATGAAGCGCAATCCAGCCTGTGTGACGCCCCATCACTTCCAGGATCATGACGCGGTCGTGCGATTCGGCGGTCGTGTGCAGGCGATCCAGCGCTTCGGTCGCGATGTCGAGCGCCGTGACGAAGCCGAAGGTCAGCTCCGTGCAGGCCAGATCATTATCGATGGTCTTGGGCACACCGACCAGCGGGAAACCCAGCCGGTCGAACTCGGCCGCGATGGCCAGCGTGCCTTCTCCGCCTAGAACGACGAGGGCGTCAATGCCCAGGCGCTCCAGGTTTGAGAGGGCCTGGCGATAGATGGTTTCGGGCTTTCTGCTCTCCCCATTGGGGCCGCGCTCTACGAAGCGGCCGCGATTGCGCGTTCCCAGGATCGTGCCGCCGCGCGGCAGCAGCCCTCGCACGTCCGCCGCCTTCAGCTCGCGCGTGATCGTCTCGTCCAGCAGGCCCTCGAAGCCGTCCTCTATGCCGACGACGCGAAATCCATATTCGCCGATCGCCGTCTTCACGGCCGCGCGAATGACCGCGTTCAGACCGGGCGCGTCGCCGCCGCCCGTCAGGATGCCTATAGTTTTATACATAAGATTCGAGCCAACTCTGCCGCCCGGCGAGTGGCCGCGAGGCGTTCCCTAAACTCGTCACCCGTCACCCTTCACTTGCCGCCCCTGACCTGCGGCGGCTCATATTGCTCGCCGTAGTCCGGGTACTCGCGCGTGATGATCTCGCCGGGCCTGGTGTTTTCGGTCAGAAGCCCGAGCGCGTCGCGCAGCACCCGTCGTTGAAGCTCGCGCATGTGGGGGCGGCCGAGGCTATTGCCGATCTTAAAGCCCTTAGGGTAAAGCGCGCGGGGCGGGCGCATTTGCGCCGAGACCTCCGGGCTTACAGTGATAAGGACTGTCGGAACGCCTCGCATCTCTATCTCGCGCTGAACCGCCACGACCGTGCGGTGACAGACGTTTGGTCAACCCCCCGTCAACACGACGGCGTCGGCGCGCGAGCCCTTGTCGATCTCGTTGGCTATCTCCGGCGCTGTCCCCTCGTACATGGCCTTCAACTGCATCGTGTAGCCCATGTAGCCTACGTGCTTGCGGGCGACGCCGCCTATGAAGCCTTCCGTTTCCAGCTCGCGCAGCACGTCTAAGGGGAAGACGACGTTGATGTCCTGGTCTGCGTCCGTGTGGTCGTAATGATGATGCGTGACCATCAGCTCGGCCGAGTCCACGTCCTGCGGGATAACGCGGTAGCCCAGGTCGCCAAGCTCGTCCGCGATATTGAACGGCTCCTGATCCTTAAGGTGAACGCCTCCGGCCGTTACGATGGCGATCGTGCTGCGCGCAAGCTCGCGGTCGAAGGGCGTAAACGGCACGCATTTTCTTGAGAGCGTCATAAGCTTACTAAAAAGGTTAGGCGGGCTGTGACCGGGAGAGGCTTCCTCAAAAGCATCCTCGGCCCAGCCCGCGCCGGATAGTGTCCGAACTCTTAGCGCCCGGCCTTATAACTTGCGGAGCACTTCAAACAGGTCTTCGTTGTCGGGCTGGTCGCCTATGTCGTGTATGTCCTTGTAGGCGATCCGACCCTCTTTGTCCACGATAAAAAGCGCGCGTTCCGAGATTCCGTCCTGCGCTCGATACGCGCCGTACATTCTAGCCACTTCGCCCTTGGGCTCGAAGTCGCTCAACAGATCGTATGACAAGCCGCCGAGGCTCTTGGCCCAGGCCGTGTTGCACGGGACGCTGTCAACAGAGATGCCCAGGACCTGGGCATCGTAGCCTTTGAAGCGTTCGAGGTCGGCCTCGTACGCAGGCATCTGCGCCGTTCAGACGGGCGTCCACGCTAGCGGGTAGAACGCCAGGACGACGTTCTGCTTGTCACGAAAATCCGAGAGCCTGACCTTCTTGCCCTTCTCCAGGTGGCTCCCCAGCTCAAAATCCGGGGCCATCTCTCCAACTTCAGGCATAAGATACAGTCCTCCTCTCACTCGCGTAGGTTGCAAAGAACTTTTAAGGTGCGAATATCTCAGAAAGATTACATCTTTGCGTTGAAGGGTTCAAGAGAAAGGCGTGAGGGGGGGCGCCGGGCGATCATCGCAAAAAGCGGCGCGTGCCGCCTCCTACCGATTCTCGCGGTCTTCTGCTTTAATAGAAGCGATCATGGAAGGGAGCGTTCAAATCACAAAGCGCGGGGCGGAGCGCGCTCGCACGGGGCATTTGTGGATTTACAGAAGCGACGTGCGCGACGCAAGCCACGCGCGCGGCGGCTCCGTCGTGCGCGTGTTCGACGAGCGCAAGCGACTGGTCGGACAGGCGCTCTACAGTGACCGCTCGGAAATCTCTCTGCGACTGTTGACCGACGGCGACGAGCCCATAGATAGAGAGTGGTGGCGCGTGCGCGTGCGCGCCGCCGCCAGCCGCCGCGCCCGTTACCTGTCG
>DASQYE010000128.1:0-13480 GCA_035639355.1 Pyrinomonadaceae bacterium | reverse complement strand
GGGTTGATGAAATCCCGGCCCAGGTAATCGAAGATTTCCGGCGGATAAAGCGTGCGGCCAAAGCCGCGCAGCTCATACTCACTTTCGCTGTAGGCGGCGCGCGTCTCTTCCTCCGTCTGTAGCCTACTGATCACAAGCTCGCCCGAATTACGCTCCTCCCGCTCAACCTCTACGCCCCTCGCTCCCGCGAAGTATGGGACTTCACCTTTGGGCAGCCGCAACAGGCTTGAGCGTATGGACGAGCCCTTCGAGAAGCCACGCGTCAACTGCAACGCGGCCGGGATTTCAGAGAGCATCAACTGGTCTGGAATCATCATCACGAGGGGATCGTCTCCGACGAAGTCTCTGGCCTGCAAGATCGCGTCGCCGAGCCCCGCCGGGCGCTCCTGGTAGATGAAGCTCAGCTCCAGGTCGGCCACCAGCCGCTCAAGCTCATCTATGCTCGCATCGCGTTTGTGCGCGGCAGGGTGGGGCAGGCAGAAATAGTCTCGAATAACCTCTTTCCCCTCGCGTATGACGATGCAGATACGCTTGAGCCCGGAAAGCGACGCCTCTTCCAAGACGTGCTGAATCATGGGCTTTCGCCCGACGGGCAGCATCTCTTTCGGCACGCCCTTTGTGAAGGGAAGCATACGCGAGCCGAGCCCGGCCGCAGGGATGACCGCCTTCTCGACGGTGGTTTTCAGGGGTCGTGCCTCCGTCATTTAAACCTTTCGCGCCGCCGCCCCGGTGCCGTCGCTCAGGCTCACGTCCGTCTTCCGGCCCAGGAACAGGATGGCGCTTTCAGCCCCCAGGGCCGGGTCTAATTCAATCAAGTCCGAGATCATCGCCCAGGCCATCCTCTCGGTCACAAGGCTCTTGATCTGTTGCCGGTATCGGGCCACCCGCGCCTCGCCCTTCGGCAATGATGACGACTCGATCTCCGAGCGCAGCCGTTCCAGCTTCTCCCCCGTCACCTTCGGGCCGATGACGACCTCGTGCTGTCGCCACAGGCTGTTCATCAGGTGGCTCTCATCTCCGACGACCTTGAAGCCTACGCCCTCCATCAACACCCTCAGGCTATTCTTATTAAAATAGCTGAGGTGAGCGGGCGGAACCCATGAAATCTTCAGCGGGTCATGCTCGGCCATGAGTTCCTCTACGAGCAGATGATAGATGCCGGAGATGTTCGGGCACATCAGCGCCACTATGCCTTGAGGCCGGAGGATACGCCGAATCTCCTGCAAGGTCTTTCTGGGGTCTGGGACGTGTTCCAGGAAATTGAATCCCGCCACCACGTCGAAAAAATCATCCGGGTAGCCCAGCTCTTCGACCGCCCCGATCTTGATGTTGGGAAGCCCTAGCTCCCTGCGCGCGTATTCGGCCTGCCCGACGCTCAGCTCCGCTCCGTGCACCTCCCATCCTCCCTCGTGCGCGAGCTTGAGAAAGTTCGCATTGCCGAATCCTATCTCCAGTAGCTTACCCCGTGCACCGGCGTGCTTCTCTATGGATGTCAGGTAATGAGTGTTCCAGATGCCCTCTCCCTCGCCGAAATCGGGCGAGGTATGCTCGTCGTAAAGCGACGACAGATGCGGCACGGGCGCGACGAAGATGAAACCGCAGTCCCCGCACCTATAAAAGCTGAAGGGCAGGCGGGCCACTATCGGGTTCGTGTACCGGAGGATATTCTTTCCCTGACACGCATTGCAGCGGCCCTTGAAGCGGAAATTGAGATAGCGACCGAAATGGCGCGTCTTCTTCTGAGACTCGGCCGGCAAGCTTCTGAGCGTCTGCACGGAACCGTCTCGAAAACGCCAGAGCTTATCGCGGACGGTGAAGGGAAGTATTTTGTGATAACTCTTCTTAATGGTAGAGACTAAATTCATAGACCTTCCGCGCCCGGTCAGTAGCCTGTTTGTTCAATACCGAATTCTAATAGCATCCGTTAACCATATAGTCGCCCCGTCAAAACCTGCAAGATCATCCGCACCATGAATGCGCAAAGGCCAGGTAAAAGAGAATTATACGGGGCAGGTCGTCCAAGTAATAATGTTCGTCCGGGCGATGAGGATTATAGCCGTTGCCGGGCCCGTAAAGCATGCAGGGGATTCCGGCCAGGCTGAAGTGGCGCATGTCGGACGTGCCCGTGGACGGCCCGACATCAATGGCCGCCATGCCCAGACGCGCCGCGCTTTCCTGAAGCGCCTGCTCCATCTGCGACGTGTCAGACCGAACGGGCTCCGTCGCAAAACCGTTCCAGGAGAGTCGCGGCTCGATTGACGCACCGCTCAAAGCGACAAACTCACCGGCCTGCTGTTCCAGAAAGCGGCGCATGGTGGCGAGGCTGAACTGAGGGGGAAACGTCACGTAACACTGCGCCAAGGCCAGCTCCGGGACGGTCAGCTGCGCCCCCTGGCTCTCTATTTTCTGAATGACCAATTGATAGGGGCTCGGAAATCTAGTCCAGGGTGGAAGCCGCGCGGCGTTGAGCGCAAATACGGCTTCTCGCAAATGAATGACGAGTCGCGCCATCATCTCGGCGGCGTTCGTGCCCATGTGAGAGACGCTGACCGAAGCGGGCTTGCCCTTAACGGTGATCTCAAACTGAAGCTGGCCGGCGTGTTCGTTGATCGCCTTGTCGGTTCGAGTCCCGTCCATGATGAGCGCCGCGTCGCCGCCGAACCCAGCCTCCAGACAGAGCAGAGAGCCGTTGCCGGTGATCTCGTCCTCAAGCACATATTGAAATAGAACGTCCCCGGAAAGCGGCCTTTCGGATTTACAGAGCGTTTCGAGTACCGCCAGCGAAGCCGTCAGACCTGCCTTGTCATCCATCGCGCCGCGCCCGTAAATAATATTGCGCTCTCGATCAATGTGTCCGCTAAAGGGCGGGTATGTCCAATCGGACGGGTCACCCTCCGGCACTATATCCAGATGAGTATTGATGATAAGAGAGCGACCCCCGCCCGCGCCCGCCATGCGTGCGACGAGACTTGATCGCTCCTCCTGCTCGCTGATAGGGTATTGTGCGGTCGGCAACTCTCTTAGGGTTTCCGGCCTATGAGTGACCCTTTCGACCGTCACGCCCAGAGACTCTATATGTTGCGCCACTTTGGAGACTATCTTGTGCTCGGCTTCAAAGTAACTCGGAATCCGTATCAGTTCCTGAAACAGCGTCTCCCAGCGTTCAAGATTGGCATCTATAAATGTGCGATACCCGTCCAGCACACGGGTCGCTTCAGCAGAACGCATCAAAGCTTTTCCTTCTCTCCAGCCTGTTTAAGAGGATAATTTCTCAGCCAGGGTACGGGCTGCCCATCGGCGCAAGCCTGCGCCCCGAGTCGCAGCGCTTCACTGTGGTAGACGCCATACGGGTATGAAAAATTGATGTTCTCGCCCTCATCCGCGCGCAGCACTGAGCGGCGCAGCTCTGCGGATTCTTCGATCAGGACGCTGGGCTTAATCAGGCGCACCACCTCCGGCAACAACCAGAAGCTATGCGTCTCAATCGTAGTCCCTTCATGATCTACAACCGCACCCTTCTGGGGCTCGTCCGTGAAAACCCTCTGGGAATGCTGCTCGCCCAGGGCGTAATCGGGGACGGGCGCGAGGCTCGTCGTATTCAGCGAGACGCCGAGCCCCAGGATTTTGACATCGTGAATCCTCAACAGATCGAATGAAGACCCGGGGCCGTAGGGATGGACTACCCTTTCCTGGCCCACGGTCAGCTCTTCGGCCCTGGCCCCCCTGGCGCATATAGACCACCAGTAATTGACGCTGCGCCTGACGCCCGGCCAGTTGCGAAACAACTCCGGCACGAAGCCTATATTGGCGGGCGTTCGCCTGACATCGAATAGGGGGCGACTATGAAAGTAGTCGTTATAGCCCTTCCACGGTCTTTCCCGTTTATCCAGGTTCCAGGCGAAGCTGGGCAGAACGAGCGTGCCGTCGTCGCCAAGTCTCTCGACCAGGATGCCCAGGAATTCTTCTCCGGTGAGACCCAAATACGCCATTCTCTTAAAAGAGGTGTGCAGGTAAACCACATCGCCGCGTGAGATTTCGAGATCGTCCAAAAGCTCTTTGAATCTTTTGTACCCTTGCATGTTTATTCGAGCGGAAGCTTACGGGGCACTACTCCGAGGGGCGGCCTTTCCGGCAGACTGCGTAAATAAACCAGCAATAGTCCTCAAGCTCATCCCCCAGGTCTAAGAAGGCGCGTAACAACTCATCATTCCAGTCCTGCATTTGTGCGCTTGAGAGTGGTTTGAGGAAGCAGCCGCGCAGCATTTTAACCTCAAAGCCGCCTTGAAGTAAAAGATGTCGAAACTCGTAGCGATCATAGGAGCGAAGGTTTCCGACCTCCATATCCCTTTGATTGGCGCGCGTCGGCGTCGGCTCCATGTTCATCAGCGCGCCTATGCGGCGGTGCAGCGAGCGGCTGTTCGGTATCGTCGCAATCAGATGCCCGTCATCGTTGAGCCATTGACGGGCATGGGCCAAAAAGGCGGCCGGGTCGGGCAAGTACCTGAGCATGTCGCCCGCGACGATCGTGTCATACGTACCCGTGGGCTCGAATTCCTGGAAGAGCTGGTGAAAGACGCGTACATCATCGCGCCCGCTGTAGCGCTCGCGGGCGTGCTCGGCGTGGCGCTGCGCTCCCTCTACGATATCCACTTTGCAGCCGCCGCGCTTGAGAATCGCATCCGTCCATAGGCCGTCCACGTAGCCCAGCTCCAGCACCCTCGGCCCGCGAACGTATGGCTCGCAACGCTCGACCACGAATTGCTTCGTGCGATTGTCTATGCCGAGCTGTAGGGGCGTGTGGTAGTAATGCTGCGAAGCCCTTTCCACTTCATCGCGGGCAGTGGCCAGAGTATCCTCGCCCGTCTGATCGTCACCGGTAGCTGTCATAATACGGATTCACACCTGCGGCCCTAGCTCATGTACATATCGAACCATTCCTGAAAGACTAGGAGCGCGAAGACGCGATTGACGTGCGTGTAATCGCTCTCGGTCTGGTAAAGCCCATCGACCAGCTCGCGGACGCGCGCCCGGTTGAACAGGCCGTGGCGCGAAAGGCGCTCATTGCTCAGGGTCTCGCGCACATAATCCTCAAGATCATTCAACAGCCACTCCGTTATAGGCATCAGGAATCCCTCCTTCTTCCTGAATACCATTTCTTCGGGGAAATACTTGAGCGCGGCTTTCTTTAAGAGATACTTCGTCTCGCCGTCCCTGATCTTGAAGCGGCCGGGCAGGCCCGTGATGAACTTGACGAAGTCCGTGTCCATGTAAGCCGTTCGGACTTCGAGCGAGTGGGCCATCGAGAGGCGATCGACGAAGGCCAGCACTTGATCCGGAAAGATCGTGCGGAACTCTGCTTCGAGGATGCGGTTGAGCGGGTCTTTGGCCGTCAGCCCCGAGAAATCGCGGCGCAATCTCTCGCGCGAGCTGAAGGCTTGCATCCGCTCCGCGACCTCCGGCGCATAGAGCGTGGCCTTCTCCTCGTCGTTGTAGACGAACAATTTCGAGCGCCACTGCCAATCCTCCGCCTCCGTCATGCGAGCCAGAAACTCTGGCTGCGATTGAAAGGGGCGAATCAGGTTCGCGTCACCCGTTTGCAGATACTCGTCATAGCGCGAGAGGGGAAAGGCCAGGCGGTGCGAAAGATAGCTGCCGAAAAGCTCGTCGGCCCCGTCGCCCGAGACCGCCACCTTGACGTGCTCGGCGATCAGGCCCGCCAGAAAGTAGGTCGAGACGGTTCCGGAGAAGGGCTCGTCGAAGCAGGCGATGATGCGCCGCAGGTTTTCCGGGAAGTTAGAGAACTCGACGGCCTCTTCGTAATGCTCCGTCTGGTAGCGCTCTGCGGCCCAGCGAGCCCAGCGGCGATCCTGCTCCTTGCCTTCTGTAGTCGAGCCGTCGGCGTAAGTGAGCGTGAAGGTCTTGATACGGCCGGGCGAGAGTTCCGCCGCGAGCGCCGTCGAAAGCGTGGAATCTATGCCGCCGCTCAGGAAAAAGCCTATCGGCACGTCCGACATCAGCCGCCGCTCGACGCCACGGCGCAAGAGCGCGAGCAGGTGTTCGACCAGCTCACTTTCCGGCCACTCGGCCATCTCGCCCGCCGCCGAAAAGTCCAAGTCCCAGTAGCGTCGAACCTCAAGCCCCGCGCCCGGACGGTAGACGAGCATGTGCGCGGGCGGCAGCATGTAGACGCCTTCAAAGATAGAAAGCGGGGCGGGCACGTGCTTGAAACTGAGGAAATGGTTGAGGGCCTCGAAATTGATTCGCCGCTCGAAGCCGGGGACTTCCAAGAGCGCCTTGATCTCCGAGGCGAAATAGAGCGCATCGCCCGCGCGATAGTAATAGAGCGGCTTCTTGCCCATACGGTCGCGCGCGAGCAGGCCCACCTTGTCCTTATCGTCCCAGACGGCGACGGCAAACATGCCGTCTATGTGCTCGGGAAGGCGCGTCCCGTAGTCTTCGTAAAGATGCGGCAGAATCTCCGTATCGCAGTGGGTGTGAAGTTCGTGGCCCTCGGCCAGCAGTTCGCGCCGAACCTGCGGATAGTTATAAAGCTCTCCGTTCTGCGCGGCCCACACCGTCCCGGTCTCGTTCGAGAGAGGCTGCCGCCCGTCTTCGACCCCGACAATGCTCAGGCGTCGCGCGCCTAGAGTAAAGTCGTCCCCGGCGACCGTGTGGCCGTCGTCCGGCCCGCGATGCACGAGCTTCGCGATCATGCGCTTGACCGTCTCTTCGTCACGGCGTCCGAAAACGCCGCTGATACCACACATACTTTTACCCCTTCAAAGGCGCGTAGCTGCCCGGACGCGCGCCCTCGTGGACGGGCGACACAGGGTGCGCGGCGCGCACCGACACGATCTCGTTAAGGACGTGCTCTTCGATTGTTCCGGCTTCCGGGTCAACAGTGTATTCGGCGACCGTCACGAAATCGAAATGATCTTCCGCCTTGCGAACACTGACGTACTCGAAATCCAGGACGCAATCCTCAGGGCAGGCTAGAGTGCCCGCGTATCGCAGCAACCGCTCGCGGAACAAATCGTTGTTGCTCGGATAATACTTCAGCGTAGTGAACAGGCTGGTAACTGTGATCGATTCTCCGACGTGGCTGTAGCGCAGGCCGCCGCCGAGACCGTAGCGCGAGATGAGTTCGCGCTCGCCTCCGCCGCCGCCCTCGCGCGGGCGGCGATGTATGAGTATGAAGAAGTTGACGACATCCACGGAGAAGACGCGCCAAATAATGATGCCGAAAAAGTTGGTGTAAATCTCAAGGGCGCGCTGCAGCGGCGCGGGCAGCTTCTTGCGCGCGTAAAAGTTGTAGAACAGCCCTCCGTGCGCGAGCGGCAGGAGCAGCAGGTATGCCCAGAGCGCCGCCGCGAGCAGTTGGTTGAAAAAAGCGAGCCCGCCGCCAACCGCCGCAGGCGCGTCCGGAGCAATCGCATAGGAGGATGCGGCCGCCGCCGCCGGCATTATCGCGCTCAAGAGCTGATCGCCGTAGCTGCCCGGATAGAAAAATAGGAGGCAGCACGCGATCACCATCTCGCACAGCAGCCCGAGCCGTATCTGTGTGGCGATGAAGATAAAGCTGAACAGGATCAACAGAGCGCCTATGAAGCGCGTCTGCGGAATCAGCATCAGTATTCCCGCAAAGACCTCGGTTGACCAAGCCAGCTGATTGAGTATCTTGAAAATCCAGCTGTGCGGCGAGCGGCGAGCGTAGAAACGCCACCAGTATCCCCACTCCGGATTGACCATCCCGCCTTCCATCCCGTGATTGCGCGCATAGCCCGCCGTCAGCTTGTAGATTCCAGCCGAGAGCATTATGAAGGCGAAATCAACTTGCAGTACCAGGAGCACGACGGAGCGCAAGCCCCCGGAGGGCGCGTACTTGAGCGTGTATTCCAGCAGAAAGACGGCCGCCGCCAGCCAGTAGGTCATAAAGCCGGGCGCGCCCATGCCGCGCTGCACGCCTTTCCAGCGCATACGCACGAAAAAGTAGCGACACAAAAGCAGGTTGAGAAGCGCCGCCCAGATGCTCCACCACCCGAGCGTAATCAGCACGGCGCACAGAAACCAGATAGCCCCTATGATGGGCGCGACGATCGGGTTCTGAATGAAATCGACATCGCGCGCACTCTTGCTGTAGCCGCCCCAACGCTCGCTCAAAAAAAAGCGTCGCCAGTGAGGGAGCGCCCACAGGAGCGTCGCCGCCAGAAGAACGCCGTAGGCCATGCGAAAGAAGGCCTGTGTGTTGACGCCGATTTGCGGGTGAAGGAAATCCTGAGATGCGAAAATTGAGTCCACTGGCTTAACCGACCTGATATTGCTAACTCAACTGGCCCGGCCGCTCGGAGGGAAGCGCGCAGACCTCCGAGCCGCAGCCGAAGCGCGAGCGATTCTCGGCCACCCAGGCATAGAGGCGAGTCCCGAAAAAGCTCGCGCCGGGGAAATAAAAGAGCGGAATGAGCGCCCACGTCAAGGGGCTGCTCCAGAGCAGTCGGCGGAAGGCGAAGAAGCCGCGATGGGGCGGCTCTCCCTCGACGACCGTGAACATGGCCTCGTCCACATCCGCTCCCTGCAAGACGGGAAAGCGTTCAAAGGTCTCGCGTCGATGTGAATCATAAAAGCGCAGCGCCCCGCGAACGTCCAGCGCGCGCACGACCTTCAGTGCGCGAATACAGAATCCGCACTGCCCATCGTAAATGATATTTAGCTCTTTAGTCATGACCCTTCAAGCGCCTAGAATATCACCAGCCGAGATTCCAGTCTCGTCCCGTCCGGCCGCAAGGGCTACGCGCCCGTCGATCTCCGCCTCGCAGACGAGCAGGTCGCCGTCGCCCGTCGCGACGCGAAGACGGCCGCCCGCTTCGACCCGGCACACCAGGCCGGGGGCGCGTTCGTGTTCGGCCGTCGAAGCCTCTACTGGCACGACGCGGCGCAAGACTACCTTTCGCCCCCGCGAAAAGGTGAACGCTCCGGGCCAGGGACGAGCAAGCGCGCGCACCAGATTATAGATGGATGTGTTTGCGTTAGACCAATGGACGAGCCCGTCCTCGGCCGTTCGCAAAGGGTAATAGCGGGCCCTTGCTTCGTCTTGCGGGATGCGCGGGGCCGTGCCGGCCGCGATCGCGGGCCACCACCGGGCGATCAAGCGCATCCCTACGTCCTTCAGCTTACGCCTGACGGAGGCGGCATCGTCCTCCCATTCGATCGCAAAGCGCTCCTCTGCTATGACCGGGCCCGTGTCAACGCCCGCGTCTATGTAATGCAAGGTCATGCCGGTCTCTTTCTCGCCGTTGATAATGGCCCATTGCATGACGTGCCCGCCGCGATACTCCGGCAGCAAGCCCCCGTGCAGATTGACACAGCCGAGACGCGGCACAACCAGCACCGGCGGAGGGAGAATCATAGAGTAAGACCAGACCAGCATGACCTCTGGATTGAGCCCGCGAAGCTCTTCGACGAACGGTTCGATACGCTTGCGCGGCGGCTGTTCCAGAAGCGGGATGCTTTTGTGCGCGGCCAGGAAGCGGACTATGTCAACGTCCGGCCCAGTTCGGTTGGAGGGGACGACCGCCCCGACAACTTGCGCGCCCACGGCAATGAGCGCTTCGATCGATGCCGCGCCGAGCTCGCCGTAGCCGAAGACGATCACCCTCGTGTTGCTCATCTCACTCGGAGGCGCGCATGCCGCTCTCTGCTCAGGCTTGCGGCTGGTAGACTTCCACTTCCATGCCCAGGTCTTTCTTCATCACCTCTTTCAGGTGATCGCCCGAGGTCTTCAGAACCTTTAGCCAGCCGTGCTCCCAGTCGCGTATCCCCGCGAGCCAGGCCGAGCATCCACGGCAGGGCCATGCTTCCGCGCCGCGACCTTCGAGGTGCATACGGCGATACCAGTTGAAGGTCTCGCCCTGCCATATCTCCTTGATCGTCACGTCGTTGACGTTTGGAAACTGCGTCGCCGTGCGAAAAGAGATGTCCTGACCGCACAGCGCTATGCGCCCCAGCGTATCCACGTTGAGACGCTCGAAGGGCCACACGCAGGGCTCCTTCTTCTCGGTCGGCAGATGCGCGTAGAGATGTTTGTCGAGCGCCTTTTCCAGCTTGATGACCGTGTTGTCATCCCAGGTCAGGAACTTACGGGTGATGACCTCGTCCACGCCGACATCGTTGAGCCAGAAGTCCGTGGCTTCCTTCAAACGATCCTCTATGATCTCCTGGCGAATGATGGAGACGACCACGCGCGTCGTAGACTTGACCTGCTTTCGCCATTCGAGGGCGGCGCGAATATTACCGACCTGACGGCCCCACCATTCCTCGGGCGGTTTGGCCAGCCCGCCGCGCGGCGGCCGCACCTTCGCGTAGACTTCCGGGTCGCCTGCGTCCATTGAAAACTCTATGAGGTCAATGCCGGCGCTGATGACGCGCTGAAGTTTTTCGCGGTGGGTGGGCGTGGGCCCAAACATACTGCCGTTCGTATTGAGCCAGACGCGAGCGCCCTTCCGCTTGGCATACTCGATCATCTCGACCATCTGCGGGTGAAGCATAGGTTCGCCGCCGCCCGTACAGCGCATCCACGCGCCGTACTCGCCGCACTCGTCGGCCATCTTCTCCCACAGCTTGACGGGCAGAAGGTCGCCGTGGTGCTCGTGGTAGAACTTTCGCAACTCGGAGTTGCCGTCTGTATAAGGGCAGTTCGGACAGCCGAAGTTACAGGGATAGATGATCGAGATGACAACCATCATCGGGAACTCGACCGCGCCGGCCCTGAGCCCGTACTGCTTCACTTCTTGTGGAGACTCCATGAAAACCCTCTTTCACTCTACGCGATAAGACCGGCGCTCGATCATCGGACGCGCCGGCGCGCAGGCTTTAAAATTCCATCACTGCGCTACGACTACCGGGGCGCTTTCCGTAATCGAGCGCCGCCGCTCGGATTCACGCTTGAGCTTTCTCGTGCTCGTCTTCCGTGCGCCCCCTGCTGCCAACCAGTCGCCAGTTCTGCTTCTGGTAGAAGACCCCGTATTTTTCGTCCAGCCCGGGACGCCGCGAGCTGATCTGAAAATTGATCTTCTTGCGACCCAGGAAATATTTCCGGTACTCGAAATTTTGATCGTAGAAGATGACATCCATGACGTAATGTCCGGGCAGCACCACCAGCTCGGGAATCTCGACCTCGATCACGCCACGGCCTTCGAGCGCGGGCAGCGAGACTCCCTCCAATTTGGTGCTCGTGCCGACGCAGATGAGATCATCCGGGCGACGGATTGCAGCGTAGGCCACAGCGCCCGTCACTCTTTCGGCGGCGTTGTACTCTACCATCACTTTAAGCCTCTCACCAGTCTCGAACGCTACTTTCTCACGGTCTTCGGCGTCCAGGAGCTTGACGGCTTCGATCTCGATGCGGCCCATGCCCTCTTCGACCTCGTCGCGCGTATTACTGGTGCGCGAGTGTTCCAGCATCAGCTTCTCGTAGAGCGGGACGATGCTTCCGGTATCTCCGCTGGCGACGATCTCTCCGGCCGAAAGCAGCATCGCGCGCGAGCAGATGGCCCTGACCGAGATCATGTTGTGAGAGACCAGTATGATGGCCTTGATCCGATCCCTCATACTGTGAATCTTATCTATGCATTTCTGCTGAAACGACATGTCGCCGACCGATAAGACCTCGTCGATGACCAGAATCTCCGGCTCGAAATGGGCGGCGACCGAGAAGGCCAGGCGGACGTACATGCCGCTCGAATAGCGCTTGACCGGCGTGTCTATGAACCTCTCGACCTCTGCGAAGGCCACGATCTCGTCGAACCTGCGCACTATGTCGGCCTTTTTCATCCCGAGGATCGCGCCGTTAAGAAAGACGTTTTCGCGCCCGGTCAGCTCCGGGTGAAAACCAGTCCCGACTTCGAGCATGCTTCCGATGCGCCCGTAAAGCTCAACGAGCCCGCCCGTCGGCTCCGTCACCCGCGACAGAATCTTGAGCAGCGTAGATTTGCCAGCGCCGTTGCGCCCGATGATGCCAAGCACCTCGCCCGGCTGCACCTCGAAACTGACATCCTTCAGGGCCCAAACCGTCCCTGCATCTGAGGGCCCGTTGCGACGCAGCCGCTTGAGGGGTGCGCTCAGGCTCGCGGCGAACGTCTCGCGCAGGCTCGCCCGCTGCTTTTGAAGCTCGCCGATACGATAGCGCTTGCTTAAATTCTCGACTCTGATGATTGGTTGCATCGGCTTTGCTGGATCAAACGAGGTCGGCGAAACTCTTTTCCATTCGCCGAAAGGCATAGGCCGCGTAAATGAGCACAAAGAAGGTCACTGCGACCGAAAAGGCGAGCGCCGTCCAGTTGAACGCTAGGCCGAAGAGCGCCGCGCGAAAGCCTTCGATGATGCCCACCATAGGATTCAAGCTGTAGAGGGGCCGCCAGCGCGCGGGCACAAAACTCAAAGGGTAAAGGATGGGCGAGGCGAACATCCAGAATTGCAGGATCGCCGGCAGCCCCACCCCAACGTCGCGGTACTTGACGTTCAAGGCCGCCATCCACATCCCTATCCCGAGCGCGAGCAGCGTCAGCAGGACAATCAGGGCCGGCAGCATAAGTATATTCCGCGTCAGCCCCACTCCGTAGTAGACCATCATCCCGATCAGCAGCAGGAAGGCGACGGCGAAATCCACCAGACGCGCTCCCGTGGTCGCCGCCGGAATAATCATACGGGGAAAGTAGACCTTCGTTATCAAGTTGGCGTTGGCGACCAGGCTGAGGCTGCAATTGGTCACGGCCCCCGTGAAGAAGGCCCAGGTCATGAGCCCGCCGTAAGCGAATATCGGGTAGGGGATGCCGTCGGAAGGGATGCCCGCCAGCCGCCCGAAAAAGATCGTGAACATGATGGTCGTCAAAAGCGGCTGCAAGACGACCCACGCCACGCCCATGACCGTCTGCTTATAGCGCGCCTTCAGCTCGCGCCAAGTCAGCAAATAGAGCAGCTCGCGGTGCATCCACAGGTCGCGCAGATTAAGCGCCACCCAGCGCCTACTGGGGCGAATCGAGATCAGCGGCTCGTCCGGGATTTCGTGTGCTGTTGGCCGGGGCGAGGTTGATGGCGAGTGCTGTAGGGATGGCGGCGTCGCCCTGGCGGCGGGCTGCTGTAGCGCACTCGCCCCCGAGTTGCTGGTCGTTGTATCCATTAAATCTTTACTGCCCGGTCGGATTCGTAAATTTTTCTGGGCCTTGCGCCCCGTGCCCTCGCCCTCTCAGTGCAGGCGAAGAGTTTGATACGCGGATAAAAAGAGTAAGTCTAGTCACACCCGTGTTGGTCGTCAAGCAGTGCGGACGAGAGGCCGAATCGTCCGCACTGCCCGGCGAAAGCCTTCCGGCGCATATAGAAACGCCTGGCCGGCCGCCTCGTCACAGCTCCCGACCGTCGCCGCCCGCCTCAAATGATCGACGCTTATACTTATGCGATACGGCATCCTTTAAAAGACCGTCCTCGCGCC